>NZ_LRPD01000033.1:0-31410 GCF_001605865.1 Acinetobacter sp. NRRL B-65365
TTTTCTTGTTGGTTAAAAAATACTTGAGCGTTTTGGTAGGTGAAAATATTAAATTAAATATAAAACAACAGCTTATTTTATTTTATACATAAAAATTGCAAACCTGACAAAAATGCTGCGTTTTTATTTAAATCTTTTGTCGATATTATATTTGTATTCAATAAATCAAATATGGTTTGGGGTTTGATATGGGGATGAAATGGTCTGTCGAATATAATACAGGAATAGAAGTAATTGATGATCAACATCGTCGTATTCTAGATTATATTAATGAAATTGATGAATTAAAAGAAGACGATGACCGTGCGAAGTTAAAGGGGATTCTGGATAATATTATTGATTATACCCAGTCTCACTTTACCTTTGAAGAAAGTTTGCAGGAAGAAGCAAACTATAAGTATCGTGTACCACATAAGCGAGTACATGACTTATTTATCAAAAAGATAGAGACTTATCGTCAGCGTTTTGAGTTGGGGCAGGAAATTGATAGTGAGTTGCATGAAGCACTATCAAAGTGGTTGATTAATCATATTCGTCATGATGATGCTGATTATGTTGGTGCTGTCAAAGAAAATATGATTGGTATTATTAAAGAAAATGAAAAGAAAAAAGGGAAGAACTGGTTTTCTCGATTCTTCTCATAATAAAAAGATAATAAAAAAAGATCCCTTGTTATAAAAAATAATAAGGTTGGTATGAGTGATATACAAGGGATCTAATTAAAAAATAATAACTGGTGCGCAGCAAATCATCTTGACTGGGTGATTTGCTTTTTTCTTTCGATATCTTTTGTTTTGATTTTCAAGCGTGAGAAAGGCAAAATAGATTGAATATTTCATTGCAAACACCATAAAGCGCAATGAGTTCAAAGATTTTTCAAGGAATGCATTATGCAGGACACAACTCTGTCACGCTGGTTTGCCCCAGTGATGGCGTTTTGCCTATCTTTTGTCATGATTACCACATTGGCACCAACTGTAGGTATCCAGATTGATCGTCAGTTCGATTTCTGGTTGCTGTGGTTAGGCACCATGATTTTATTGGCACTGCCAATCGGTTATCTTGAAATCGCTTTAGCAAAGCGTTCACAAACGACCGCATTACAAGCGCTTTCAAGTCTTACACGTGATGCCGATGCTTCACCAAGATGGCGTGTCGTCGGGTGGTTAGCAGTTGTTTTCGTCCCGTTTTTTGCAGGTAGTGTATTAAATACTGCAAGCCATGTGGTGAATGAGCAACTGGCATTAAATATTTCTAGCCAGATTCTATTCGCGATTCTTGCTGTTGTTGCATTTGCACTTTCTTTTATCCCTCGTCAATTCCTTATTGCTTTGACAACCATCGGTGTCGTTGCTGCGTTTATCCTTGCCAATGTGATGGGGACTCAGTTACAGGCATGGCACTGGACAGGTGTGGAGTTTAGCGAGTGGGGCAATGCGACAGTACTTGCCTTGGTCGCAAGTGGTTTAGGTTTGGGCTTATATTGGCAGAGTAGCCTAGCTGTGGTGAAAAAGCAGGAAGCTGCAACCACTTCAGTTTTACCGATCTGGATTGCTCAGCTTCTTGCCGTGATTGCATTTGGCTTCTTCTCTGTTCAGGCTCAGCTTCCTGCTTTGGCATGGGGTTTTGCTGCACTGATGTCGGCTGCTTTGTTAATCCAGTTTGCAAAAGAGCAACTGGCGCAGCGCCAGCTGGCAGTTGTGGTTCAATGGGCAATTTTGCTTGCGGCGGTTGCGGTATGGGCAGTCCCACAAGTTGAGCAAATTTTTAATACCTTATTGATGTTATGGGGTCTCATCATTTGCCTAGTCTATGCGTTGTTTGCTGGCTGGATCATGAAGATCAGTCATCTACGTAAAGCGATGGGCTTTAGCAATGAATTGTTCTATAACATTTGGCGTATTGCGATCCGTATCATCTTACCGCTTTCAATTGTGGTCGCGATTATTGCGGTTGTTGGGCAAGTGATCTAATGGAACAGGCAAAACAAGTTTGGGTGGCTTATACAACGCCTGAACAGCAATTTCATCTTACTGTTGCATTCAGTGAGGGAATGACGGCTCAGCAGGCAATTGATGCCAGTGGCTTAGCCGAGCAGGTGAGCCTGCCAGAAGTTTTACACTTGGGGATTTTTGGCAACAAGATTGAAGCAGAGACTTTGCTACAAGCTGGTGATCGTGTTGAGATTTATCGACCTTTGACCATCAATCCCAAAGATATCCGCCGTAAACGGGCTGAAAAGAATCCTGTTGGGCGATTTATCAAAGGTAATCGTTTTAGACCATCAAGCTAATAAAGAAAACCCCTCACGATTATCTCGATGAGGGGTTTCTTTTTACTGCAAAGCCGTTATAGTGGGGGCGCAGTCAAAATCGCTTCTTTTGATGCCGGTAAACCAGGTTGTGATTCTGGAATCGTATCTAAGCCTTCCAGACGTTCAACGTTACCATTCGCATCAAAATAAATTTTCAAATGCTGGCCATGTGCCGCAGGTATTTTTGCTTTTTTGGCATAAGTTCCTGGGATGTAGTTATAGATATAGTCCCAACGTAACGGATTCAAAGGATCTGTAACCGTTGGACTACCAAGCAAGAAACGGACTTGCTGAAAGCTCATGCCCACTTGTACTTGAGATGCTTGTGCTTTGGTTAATGGTGTTCCCTGTGGAATATCGACTTTATAAACACCAAAGACTGAACAACCGCTAAGTACTGAAGTGACGAACAACGCCAGCATGATTTTTTGCATTTTGCTACACTATCCTGATAAATGATGATGCATTTGGTTCAAGGATAGATCATACTGCATCTAAACTCTATTGCCTATTCCAACTTAAGATTTGTTGAGAGACCTTTTTTTATGCCGATTTCCAATCAAGACTTACGCAAAGCTGGACTTAAAGTTACCCTTCCTCGTATTAAGATTTTGGAATTATTAGAAAATTCAAAACAACATCATTTAAGTGCTGAAGATATTTATAAAACTTTGCTTGAGCAGGGTGAAGATGTGGGTCTAGCAACGGTTTACCGTGTGTTAACACAATTCGAAGCTGCCGGTATCATTCAGCGTCACCATTTTGAAAACAACCATTCTGTTTTCGAAATCATGCAAGAAGATCATCATGATCACCTCGTTTGCTTGAACTGTAACAAAGTTGTTGAATTTACTAATGATATTATCGAGCAAGAACAACACGCTGTTGCTGATAAACATCAATTTGCTTTAACTGGCCATTCTTTAAACCTTTATGGTTATTGCAGTGATGCAGAATGCCAAGAGGCTTATCGTAAAAAATAAGCTGAGTTGAGTTAAAAATTTAAAGTTCACGAAAATTGAACAAATAAAAAGGGAAGGTTACAAAAACCTTCCCTTTTTTTAATGGCTTAGTTTGAATTATTGACCATCAAAGGTAATGTTGCGGCTGGCACTCAATAACTGGTCTGCGCCTTCTTCTGAAAGTTTGATGGTGAGACGTAGATCGTTTGGTGAGTCTGCATGCTTCAATGCATCCTTATAAGTAATCTGACCTGCTTTATAAAGGTCAAATAAAGCCTGATCGAAGGTCTGCATGCCTAGCTCGCGTGAACGTTTCATCAGATCTTTAATCTCATGAATTTCACCCTTACGGATATAGTCAGCCAGAAGCGGAGTGTTAATCAGAATCTCAATCGCAGCACGACGCGAATTGCCGTCAGGCGTTGGAATTAACTGCTGTGCCACCAATGCTTTTAAGTTCAATGACAAGTCCATATACAGCTGGCTATGACGATCAGCTTCAAAGAAGTGAATAATACGGTCTAGGGCTTGGTTGGCATTGTTGGCGTGCAGGGTCGCGAGTACCAAGTGACCTGTTTCTGCGAAGGCAATCGCGTAGTCCATGGTTTCACGAGAGCGGATCTCACCAATCAGGATCACATCTGGTGCCTGACGTAGCGTATTTTTCAATGCCACTTCAAATGAATCGGTATCAATGCCCACTTCACGCTGTGTCACAATGCAACCTGCATGCTGATGTACAAATTCGATCGGATCTTCAATGGTAATGATATGACCTTTAGAATTCTGGTTGCGGAAACCAATCATTGAAGCGAGGGAAGTCGACTTACCTGTACCTGTTGCCCCTACAAAAATGATGATGCCGCGTTTGGTCATCGCCAGTTCTTTCAGAACTTCAGGCAGTTTCAGGTCATCCATGGTTGGGATATGGGTTTCGATTTTACGTAACACCATGCCTGGCATATCACGCTGTTGAAAAGCACTGACACGGAAACGTGCGGTCTTTTCACGATTCATGATGGCAAAGTTGCATTCACGTGTATCGGCAAATTCTTTACGCTGTTTGTCCGTCATAATGGATTGTACCAGTTGACCGACAATTTCCCCTGATAGCTTGGTTTTTGAAACAGGCACAATCTGCCCGTTAATTTTCATTGAAGGTTCAACGTCTGCCGTGACAAATAAGTCCGAGGCATTCTGTTGAATCATCAAATTGAGTAAATCATTAAAGTCCATGATATTTCTCTAATCCCTTTATTTTTATAGGAATGACTCAGGCTGTTTCGCCACTGTACGAGCCGTTTGTGGGCTAATTAAACCTTTAGACACCAATGTTTTTAAACTTTGATCCAAAGTGGTCATGCCGTAGTTGGCGCCAGTTTGAATGGCAGAGTACATTTGTGCGACTTTATTTTCACGAACAAGGTTACGGATTGCAGGAATCCCGATCATGATTTCATGTGCAGCCACACGACCACCGCCATTCTTCTTTAATAGCGTTTGTGAAATGACCGCTTGCAAAGATTCAGACAACATGGCACGAACCATGTCTTTTTCTTCAGCAGGGAATACGTCGATCACACGGTCAATGGTTTTTGCGGCAGAAGTCGTATGCAGGGTACCAAAAACCAAGTGACCGGTTTCCGCCGCGGTCAATGCCAAGCGAATGGTTTCAAGGTCACGCATCTCACCGACCAGAATAATGTCAGGGTCTTCACGGAGGGCAGAACGAAGTGCGGCATTAAAGCCATGCGTATCACGGTGTACTTCACGCTGGTTGATCAGACATTTTTTCGACTGGTGTACAAATTCGATTGGATCTTCTACCGTTAAAATATGGTCATAACGGTTTTCATTAATATAGTCGATCATCGCTGCAAGCGTTGTCGACTTCCCCGAACCAGTCGGGCCTGTGACAAGCACAATCCCACGAGGATAATCACAAATTTCCTTGAAAATTGTGCCGAGTCCCAAATCTTCCATGGTCAACACTTTCGATGGAATGGTACGGAATACCGCTCCAGCACCACGGTTCTGGTTAAATGCATTGACACGGAAACGGGCAATATTCGGTACTTCAAATGAAAAGTCAGTTTCTAGATCTTCTTCAAAATCACGACGTTGTTTATCATTCATAATGTCGTACACTAAACGGTGTACATCTTTATGTTCAAGTGCTGGTAAATTGATACGACGTACTTCACCATCTACACGAATCATCGGAGGCATACCCGCTGAAAGGTGTAAATCTGATGCACCGTTTTTAACCGAAAAGGCGAGTAATTCTGTAATATCCATAATTTCCCCGAAACAAACTCAAAAGTCTCATTATTTTGTAGAATAATATAAGGCTTTCATTCAGGCTTACCAACACCTTAAAGAATGGGAAAGCAAAAAAACATTTCGTAAATGAGAACTGTGTCAATGAATCAATCGCAACAATCCCGCCAAACTGTTTTAAATCAAATAGAACAAGCCTGTCAGCGTGTTCAACGTGATCCTGCGACTGTGCAATTGTTAGCCGTTTCAAAGACCCATCCTGCTTCAAGCCTGCGTGAAATGTACGCAGTGGGACAGCGCTGTTTTGGTGAAAATTATTTACAGGAAGCGCTGGAAAAAATTGAAGAACTCAAAGAGCTGGAGATTGAGTGGCATTTTATTGGTCATGTGCAACGTAATAAAACCAAGCATCTGGCTGAGAAATTTGATTGGGTACACGGGGTTGACCGTTTGATTATTGCCGAGCGTTTATCTAGCCAGCGTTTGGAATCGCAAGCGCCGTTAAATATTTGCCTACAAGTGAATATTGATGGACAAGATTCAAAAGATGGTTGCCAGCCAGAAGAAGTGGCTGAGCTGGTTCAGCACATTAGCCAGCTTCCACACATCCGTTTACGTGGTTTGATGGTCATTCCTGCGCCTGAAAATCATGCTGCATTTGCAGATGCCAAAGCACTATTTGACCAAGTGAAATCTCAACATGCACAGCCGCAAGATTGGGATACCTTGAGTATGGGGATGTCGGCTGATCTGGAAGCTGCGATTGCAGCAGGTTCAACCATGGTTAGAGTAGGAACTGCATTGTTTGGTGCAAGGGATTATTCAGCAAAGTCTTAATAATTATTTAATTCAACAAGATGACTCCAGAATTGAATTGGTTTTGGAGTGGCTTGCGGTTGATCAAACAGTGTTTTATCTAGGTTGAATTCATTACAAAAGTAATTGATCAGGCCTGTCCCATAATAAATAATATCGGTTTGCATGATTGAAAATATAGGATTTCCCTTTTCAAGGGGTGTAGTCGGAATATAACGATGAGAGTAAACAGGGATCATTTTCGGATAAGCTTTAAACTGCTCCTCAAATATTACCAGACGGTCTGAGATTTCCTCTGGTGCGGCACCCCATTGATCTAACCAAAAGCCATTTTTAATATCAAAGAGAATGCCTTCATGAGGCCCGTTGAGCTGCGCTATCAACATATTTTTCGCTTTATCGCTATGAAGTGCTTCTCTCCAGCGAGGAAATTTCCATTCATTTTCTGAAACAGGAAGTCCGTACTTTAAAAATAGCTTCAAATCAGAAGGAAAGTGAAATCTAAAAAGCTGCTCTATTGCTTCTATTTCAGTTTCTGTTAAGCCAGTGTCAAACTGGATACCGTGCTTTAATAGTTCTGTATGAAGCAATTGAATGTTCATTAGCCCACTACTTCAATCCGACTCGAACCTGATCCAACAGGTTGTACCTGAATCTGCACGGGAATCCGTTCATGCATTTCCTGAATATGCGAAATTAAGATTACTTTACGACCTTGGCTTTGCAACTGATCCAGCGCATTCATCACCATGTGCAAAGATGAGGCATCCAGCGTCCCAAAACCTTCATCAATAAACAGTGATTCGATTTTCATAGAACCAGAAGCCATATTGGCAATCGCCAGAGAAATCGCAAGGGCCGTGAGGAACGATTCTCCACCAGAGAGAGAGGCAACCGAACGGGTTTCACCATCCATATCATGGTCAATAATTGCCAGACTGAGTGAGTTTTCTAAGCGCTTTAATGTGTAACGTTGCGATAGCATTGCCAATTGCTGATTGGCATATTCCAGCAAAATATCCAGATTATATTGTTGTGCCAAATCACGGAAATCTTTGCCTTTAGAGTCGCCAATCAAGCTCGAAATCTTATTCCAGCGATGTTCCTGTTGCTGAATCTGCTGGATCTGGTCGGCAAACTGTTTTTGCTTGGCAAGGTTTTGCTGATGTAATTCGAGTTGAACTTTATATTGATCACGTTGTTCAAGCTGCTGTTGCAGTTTGTCCTGATTTAACTGAATCAATTCGGTCAGCTGTTGATGTTGAATCTCGGGCTGTTGTTGCTGGTGCTCATTGAATAGCTGTTGTGCAGTTTTAAGCGCATAGGCTGCTTCACTCAAGACACGATCCGCGTTTTGTAGGGTTAAGCGGATTTGCTGTTCCTGCGTTGAAGAAATGGCTAGCAACTGACTGAGTTGCTGTTCTTCAAAATGCACGTGCTGCTTCAACCATGCACTGATTTCTGTTGTGCATTGTGTGAATGATTGTTGGTTATGCTGATGCTGTGCTTTGAGCTGCTCTAGTTCATTCTTGTGTTGCTCAAAGTTTTGTCGTGCCTGTTCAAAATTCTGTTTCACCTGCTGATATTGATGCTGCACTTGCTGACGTTGTTGATCATGTTGATGCAACCATTCATTGGCTTTCAATTCAGTTGAACCAGCCATTGCCAGAATGAGTTGATTGGCAGCCTCACTATTTTGTTGACCCTTTTTCGCAATTTCCTGCAATTGCTGATTTAGCTCAGTATGTTGCGTGCTTAAACTATTCAGATTTGATATTAATAAATTGAGTTGTTGTGTGTTGTGCTGTTGTTGTTTGCTGAGTCCATCCGCATGATCAAGCTGTTGCAGGCGTTGTTTTAAACGCTGCACAATCTGTTGTGACTGGCGAAGCGGTTGTTCCAGCCAAAGTGTTTTCTCATCTGAATCCAGACAATCCACAATATGCTGAATCTGGCGCTGTAACTGCTGTACAGTTTCCAGTTGGTAGGCCGTGTTCTGGATAGACTGATTTAAATTAAACTGCTGTTTACTGGCCTGATTGAGCTGTTGTAATTCCTGATCAACCTGTTGTTTTGTTTGTGTAGATTGAGCGTTTAAGTGCTTTAACGATGCCTCAAGCTCGTGTTGAGCTAAATTAAAATCGAGTTGAATATGACTTTGAGTCAAATATTGTTGTAACTCTTGTTGTTGAGCATTTAATTTTTCCTGAGTTTGTTGCAAGGCTGTTTGGCGCTGTTTTTGCTCAGATTGAAGTTGGGTAAATTGTTGCTGTGTATTCTGCCAAAGCTGGAAGCACTGTTGCTCTTGTTGTAGCGCCTGTTGTTCCTGCTGTTGCTGTAATGCATATAGGGCTTTCGAAACTGGACTTTCATCCTCGCGATAGGGGTGTTCAGTACTGCCACAGACCAGACAGGCTTCACCTTGTTTCAGTTCAGCACGTAAATGTTCAATATTCTCGGCATGGAGTAAGCGTTGCTGTTGCAGGATAAGCTGTAATTTTTCCCGCTCGGTTTTTGCTGCCTGAAATTCACTTTCTGCTTTTTGAGTATTTTGCTCGAGCTGTTGATACTGGACTTGTATCGTATTTAATGTGTGTTGCAGCTCTGAGACTTCATTTTTTAATTGAAAATGATGCTGTAGTTTTTGTTGAATCACATCCAGTTGATTCAGCTGAGTCAACACGTGCTCTTTCTGTGTCTGTTTCTGCTCAAGGGTACGATCAATCTGCTGTGTTGTACCAAACTGCGTGATCAATTGCTCAAGTTGACTTTTATCTTGCTCAAGTTTGCTTTGGGCCTGTTGAATATTCCCCAGCGTATTTTCAACTTTTTGATAATGCTGAATAAACTGCTCTAATTGTTGTACATGAGCATGGAGGCCCTTATCTAAAGTTGAGAAGTGGGCACTTTGCTGTAATTGCTCAAGGCAGGATGTCTGTTGTGTACTGATATTTTGTAGGTTCTGCTCAAGCTGTTGTTGCTGTTTTAGCAAAGGTTGCTGCTGAGTTTCGATATGCGTCAGTCTGCTTTTGGTCTTTTTATAATCTTCGGCAATATAGTCACGTTCCTGAACGTATTTACGCACCTGACTCAACTCATCTTGATGTTGCAGCTCAAAATTCTGGAACTGTTGCAGCGCCGTTTCTGTTTGTGTATAGCGGACTTTTTCCTGCTCGAACTCTGTGGTTAAGCGACTAAAATGTTGCTGTTTTTGTTGAAGCTGTGGCTCAAGTTGTTGCAGTGTTTTTTGGATGTGCTGCTGTTGAAACACAACAGGACGAATCTCGGAAAAGATTTCCAATTGTTCAAGCAACTGGCGATCTGTTGCGAGGGCGGTATGGGCATTGAGCTGCGTTTCATGCTGCTGCTGTTTGAAGATAATTTCACTTTCAAGCTTTTGTTGTTGCTCAAACCACTGCTGTTGTTGCTTGAGTTGAGTCCGTTCGGTTTCAAGCTGCTGGACCTGTTGTTGTGTCTGTTGAAATTGAGTTTGTAAGGCAGCAACCTCCTCATCGGAACGAATTTCAATATGACCTAAAACATTTTCCAGCTGTTTGCGCTGGTTGGTCATTTCACGGGTTTTTTCAAACGCCAGTTGACCAATTTTGGCAAAGATACTGGAGTTGGTCAGGTATTCCAGCAATTCGCCTCGTTCAGTATCACGCGCCTTTAAAAAAGCGGTCACTTCCGATTGTGCCAGTAAAACGGCACGGGTGAATTGTTCAAAACTAAGTTGGGTAATTTGTTGGATATGGCTTTCGACGGCTTTAGTTTTGTCTGCAACCACCACGCCATCGGTCAGGCATTTGAGTGAGCGCTGTACACTTTGCAGTTTGCCACTGGCATTTTCACGGGCACGCTTAATTTCCCAACGCGCCTGATAATGTTTTTGGTCTTGTGCCACAAAACACAGTTCAGCAAAGCCGTGTCCTGTACCGCGACGTAAAACGGTCAGCGGAGAGTTGGTCAGCAGTTCAGAACCATCTACGTCCAGAAGCTTGCCGTCACTTTCTTTAAGGCGGGGAATTTTATTAAATAGGGCCAGACACATGGCATCTAAAATGGTGGATTTACCTGCACCGGTTTTGCCGACAATCGCGATCAAGCCTGCATTGGCTAAAGGATCACATTCAAAATCAATAAAATGCTCACCTGCAAGAGATGCCAGATTTTTTAGTCGAATCGATAAAATTTTCATGGCATGTCCTTAAGAACTTTGATCATCTTCAAGTTTTTTCTGTGCTTCATTCACCAGACTTAAGAAATCTTTAGTGACTTCATCATCAGCGTGATAGCCCTTTTTCTCCCAGATTTGCTGGAATAATTTTTCCGGTGTGGGTGGCTCCAGACTAATGCTCTGCTTGTTTTCAGCATTACTTTCATTCGATAAATATTGTCTGGAAATACGCACCAGACGGTAGCGATCCTTCGGCAAGGCATCTTCGAATTGTTGGCGCAAATTCGGCTGTGGGGGAATCGCGGTATGATATTCGATATCGACATATTCACGATGGTCAATATTTTCGATGGGGCCACTGGGTAGATTTTTAAGCTGCTGCATGACTGCTGTGAGTTCATCTTTAATTTTATGCAGTTGAATACTTCGCGGAATTGCCAATGCTTCAAAATCCAGCTTATTTTCTGGTTGGGTTGAATTAACGGTGACCTCGACCACTTGGTGCTTATAGTTGATTTCACTAAATGACAGTGGAATTGGAGAGCCACTATAACGAATATGGGGATGCTGTACCTTTTGCGGTTTATGCAGATGTCCAAGCGCCACATAATCAATACTGTCATCAAACAGGCTGGTAGAAAGTGCTTCTTCATTGCCAATAATAATTGGGCGCTCTGAATCGGAAGTTTCTCCACCTTGCATATGCGCATGTGACATCAGAATCAAGGCCTGATCATCGGTTTTACGACGCTTGGCTTCTTCGATTAATTGTTGGTGTAGATAAGCAATCGCATTTTGGCTATTGGTGGTGTGTTCATTAAAGCCTGTGATTTCGGCTGAACGCAAGAATGGCAGAGCAATACACCACGCGACAATCTGTTTTTGCTCATCATAAATCGGCAAAATTAAGCGTTCCAGATCCAGTGTTTTATCTTCATTCCAGCGAATTACACCAACCGTTTTAGCATTATATTTCGCTAATAATGGCTCAACCTGTTCAATTCGATAGCCCGAATCGTGATTGCCCGCGATCATGAGGGTTTGCATATGCGGTGCAAGTTCATGTGCATCGGCAAGGAACTGGTAGAGCTGTTTTTGTGCCTGCGAGCTCGGATTGATGACATCAAAAATATCACCCGCAATCAGCAAGGCATGCGGTTGTTTGTGTTTGATTTGCTCAAGTAACCATGCCAGAAATTGTTCATGTTCATAATGGCGGGAATGATTATAAAAGAATTGCCCCAAATGCCAGTCAGAAGTATGAAAAAAACGCACAGTCATAAATGAATCTAAAAATGAATTGAACCAGAATAAGGTAGCACGTATTTAAACGGAAAGGAGAATCTTACTCAGCAGAAAAGCACTACATGATACCGCTTGATCATTTTTAAACGTTCCTCTAGTTTGAAGATAAAGTCATGATTTAAAAATGAGGACATATCAATGAGCTTAGGTAAAGTAAGCCGCGAAATCAGGGATCAGATCATGTTGATTGGCCTAGACCGCGCCGATAAACGGAATGCCTTTGATAGCCATATGATTCAGGATTTGTCGCTGGCGTTAACGGAATACGAAAATGATCCAGAACTCCGTTGTGCCGTGATTTTTGCACATGGCGACCATTTTACAGCGGGCTTGGATCTGGTTGAGCTACAACCGAAAATATCCGAAGGCATTTTTAACTTTGCTGATGAACAAATTAACCCGTGGGGAACAGCAGGTAGACATCGAAGCAAACCTGTTGTGGTGGCGGTGCAGGGAATTTGTTATACCGCTGGAGTCGAGTTGATGCTCAATGCCGATGTCGTGATTGCCAGTGAAAATACAGTATTTGGTCAGCTTGAAGTATTACGTGGCATCATGCCATTTGGCGGGGCAACGGTACGTTTTGTGCAAGCTGCGGGATGGCAAAAAGCCATGCCATATTTATTAACAGGCAAAACTTTTGATGCTAAAACAGCAGACCAACTGAACCTGATTTCTGAAATTGTAGAAAATGGGCAACAGTTGCAGCGTGCCATCGAAATTGCCAAAGACATCTGTATTTCAGCCCCGCTTGCGGTACAGGCTTTATTGGCCTCTGCAACCGATGCGGTAACGCAAGGGCAGACAGCGGCATTTGAGAAAATGAACCGTTATTTGATGCCGCTGTTTGAATCGCAAGATGCACAAGAGGGCGTTCGTGCCATGTTAGAAAAACGTCCACCGCAGTTTAAAGGACATTAATCATTTTTTAAAATAAAGGATCAATAATTTGCTTTACTTGATGAGTTTCATGAAACCAAACAAAGATAGACTCTGATAAGACATTGGAATCGAAAGGATCTGGAAGAAAAATTAAATAATCGCCACAATCATTTTGAGCAAACGCAATTGCAGAATCTGGAAATCCATCCCATGTTCTTGCGAGTTTAGTTTCTCTAACAATATGATTACATGTACGTATTTTTCGTTTTGAAGTGGATTCATCAAAAAAAGGAAAGATTTGCCAATGATCATCTGCGATAAATAATTCACCGCCATTTTCCTCAATCATTTTGCTTTTAAATGCTTGAGGAAATATAAGCTGTAACTCCCTTTCCGTCGCTATAATATATTCCTCTTCAATTGGAAAAGGCATTGTAATTTCTCAATAAAAATGAATAATTTATTTTATACTGCATTTTCATCTATCTCGCAAATGCCAAAGGTATTATGGTCGGGATCAAGAAAATAGCCTTGCCAGCAGCGATTTGGGATCGCGAATTTATCCATCGCTATAATGCCGCCTAGGCTGAGAATTTTAGCTGCCGTTTCATCAAAATTTTCAACTTCAATGGTGCAGGTAAATGCATTGGTTCCGCATCCTGTTGGTGGAATTGCCACTGGGCGTTGCAGTAAGCCGCCGTGAATTCCCTCTGTTTCAATGCGATAATATTCAATCGGGAGGCCTTCCACTTTTTCGAAATTCCAGCCAAATGCAGACTGGTAAAAATGGACGTCACGTTGTGGATTGGATGACTGAATTTCAAAATAAGTAACTGAGTTCATGATTCGCTTCCTTTATCTTTATTGTGTTTAACTTATTATAGATAGAACTGGAATGAGCGTGCTGAAGCTTTATGTAAATGAGTAAACTTGTCCGAACTGGATTGAGTACTCAAGTAAATTTTATGAGTTTAACTCGAATAGCGGAGATTGACTAAACATTGATGAATATAATGAAGTTAGCTGATCATTCTGAATGGTTAGATCAGGCGGCAAATTGGTTTGCCAATCAATGGGGCATTCCTGTTGAAGCGTACCGTGACAGCATTCAGATGTCGATTGAACAGCAGGGTGGTGTTCCGCAATGGTATGTGATTTTGAATGACAAGCAGCAAATTATTGCAGGAGCAGGGATAATCGAAAACGATTTCCATGACCGTAAAGACCTTGCGCCAAACTTATGTGCATTATTTGTTGAAGAGGCTTATCGCAGGCAAAATATTGCCAAACAGTTGTTAGATTTCGCTCGAACAGATATGAAAAGGGCAGGATTTGAGAAGTTGTATCTGGTGACAGAGCTAAATGATTTCTATGAAAAATGTGGCTGGACATTTTTAACCGCGGTTCAAGATGATGAAGGTGAGCCGATCAAAATGTATGTTGCCGATACGCTTTAAAACACAAATTTTAGGCAAATAAAAACCGACGATTCGAGTGATGATAAATCGTCGGTCAAAATCTTTTCCAATGGTTCTGGCTGCTAACACAACCATTGTTAAAGATGGAGAGTCATAATGAAAGGTCACCGAAAACATTGCGGATGCCGTGCAATGTCCAATCGGTTGCTGCGACCTTGTACCCTATATAACGCTGCTGGTTGAGGATTGGTTGACATAAAAATGAAAAAAAAGTGAAAAAAATTTATAATTATTTCTTAAAGCCAGTCCAATTAGGTTTATCTTTATGATTTCATTGCGTTTGTATTATCTCTGGTTTTTTATTATTTGTTTGGCCTCGACTTTAATCGCAGGTGTGCTGGCTGCGATTTTACCAAATAGTCTGGGCGGTGTGCTCACCGCAATTCCTTATCTTATTGCCATCATTTTCGTTTTGTTTAAATTTCTCAAGCAACAACGCCGTGCGCCGACGCAGCAAGAGAAGAAACGCTTAAGCATCGGTTTTAGTCTGATCTTTTGGGGCTACAACGCATGTGGTTTATTACTGGGGCTGTATATTTTTGCGCGTAAAGATCCTGAAATCTGGCAGAACTTCTTACTCTATTTAAAACAGCCACAATTTTTACTTGCCGTTTTAGCCATGTGGTTGGTGATTGCCTTGCCGTTATTTTTAATTACGTACTGGTTCTATGGGCCGCAAGCACAAAGAATGGCCAATAAGATGTTTCACTAATTAAAGAAAGTTTACTTGTTATTCGGTTTTATTCTGCTATGACTTAAATATAGAACGAATCATAATCATGCAGGATGAGGGAAAGATGCAAAAGCAGACGGTTTTAATCACAGGCGCAAGTGGTTTTATTGGTTCGCATTTGTTGCCCTTCCTGTTAGAGCGAAACTATCAGATCATTGCTTTAACCCGACAGCCAAATCGGGTTGCTCAGCATTCAGCATTGCGGTGGGTGAATGATCTTGATCAAATTGAAACACAACAGATTGATTATGTGATTAATCTGGCTGGTGAAAATATTGGCGCAAAACGCTGGACTGAAAAGCGTAAGCAGCAATTAATACACAGTCGTGTTGCGGTAACCGAGCAACTATATCAATGGCTGCAACGTAAGCAAATTTTTCCGAAGTGTATTATCTCGGGTTCTGCGATTGGCTATTACGGTATTGATCCTCAACAGCAATGGCAGTTGGTTTGTGATGAAAATACAGCGCCGCAATCCATTTTTATGTCTGAGCTTTGCCAAGTGTGGGAGCAAACGGCTTTAAAGTTCAGCCAACAAAATACCAAGATTATTCGTTTAGGTGTGGTTTTTGGACAGGGCGGGATTTTGCCGCAGATGCTATTACCCATTCGCTTGAATGCTGTGGCAAAAATTGGTTCAGGACAGCAACCAGTAGTGTGGATTCATATTCAAGATGTATTGAATGCCATCCTCTTCTTGTTGCAATCTACTCATCCTCAACAGGTATATAACCTTGTTGCACCTGATCAAATCAATCAACAACGATTTGCTCAAATAGCCTCTCATATTTTAAAGCGCAAACCTTTTATGACGGCTCCAAAATGTATCTTCGAATTGATGTTGGGCGAGCAATCGCAATTGATTTTAAATGGTCAATATGTGATTCCTCAGGCTTTGCTCGAACAGGGCTTCCAATTTCAATATCCAGATTTGAATGGGGCTTTAACCGAAATTCTAGCAAGACATTAAATTCTGTTGCTTTAGGCGCAGCGGTGAATACACTTCAGGATCGACAATGGTCTCTTGTCCTAACATAAGTTGGCGCAACAGTCGGGCCGAGCCAGAACCCATACATAAGCCATTACGGAAATGTCCAAAATTGGCCCAAAGATTTTCCAGTTCAGGCATGGCACCAATATAAGGAATGCCTTGTGGAGAACTTGGGCGTAGGCCTGCCCAACGTTTCACAATCGGGAAGTGTTGTAGCTCAGGCACCATTTCCAGACATGCCGTTAAAATATCCTGCTGGGTTTGCTCATCAACTGCTGTACTAAAGCCAGTTTCGGCCATACTTGAACCACAAACAATGTGACCATCTTGGCGTGGAATAAGGTACATCACCCGATTCATACACATGGTCGGTAACCAGTTTTCAGGGGCTTTAAATAATAGCATTTGCCCTTGTACGGGCTGCACAGGAATATGGCGTTGTAGTTGCTCGGCCCATTGCTGACTCCATGCACCAGAAGTGATGACTACATGATCCGCGGTAAATTTTTGCCCATCTTCGATTTCAATTCCGAGCACTTTCTTATTCTGAATAATTAACTTTTCAACAGGACAATGTTCAAAAAAACGGACCAATGGATGTTGTTTTAAGTAGCTGATCAGGGATTGTAATAAACGTGGATTGCGGACATTCGAGAGTTGGTGGAAATAGATTGCTTGTTGGAATTGTTGGGAAATATAAGGATTAATCTGTTCAAGTTTGGAGCGATTGAGCAACTCACATTGCTGCATTGGTTCCTGATATCGAGTGGCATAATTCAAGCCAACTTCAAAATCTTCCTGATCGAAGATCAGCATGCCTGTATCGTGGATCTGAAAATCAATGCCAGTAATAGGGAGGAGCTTCTCATTCCATGTCTGGTAGAGTGATTTTCCGTATTGCGCCAGTTGATTGACTTCGGGTGCATAACGCCATGGATACATTGGGGAGAGAATACCGCCACCTGCCCATGATGCGGCTTGGCCTGCTTGTTGTTGGTCAAAAATATCGACAGAGCAGCCTTGTTCAGCTAGTTCCAATGCTGACATTAAGCCGCTAATACCCGCACCAATGATGGCAATATGCATGATAAAGTTAAACCAGTTTTATTTGCTTAATTTTGTTGAGCACCCAAATTTGATCTAAATTAATAAGAATAAATACACGGCAGAGTCTTGCCGAGTTCTCAATCTATTTTAGGCTTAGCCTTCAGCTGGACTTACTTTGGTTTTGCCCAAAGTAAGCAAAGGCATTGTCATCTGCAAAACCTGTTCAATTGTTTCAGCTTTATATATTCAGCTATAAGTCCAATATCTTATATCTTTTTAGTACTGCGCAGGTTGCAGATGACGTTTCCGCGTATCAAATTTAAGAACATTCTAGATTAAAAGAAATTATCTCATCTCTTTTAATTTACGCGCTGCATCTTCCGCAAAATACGTCCAGATCCCATCAGCGCCTGCACGACGGCAGCACATCAAAGATTCCAGAATTACGCTGTCAGATAACCAGCCATTCTGAATCGCGCCTGCAAGCATGGCATATTCACCACTCACCTGATAGAGGAAAGTTGGCACGCCAAAAGTATCTTTTACTTCACGCATCACATCCAGATAAGGCATACCCGGTTTAACAATCACCATATCTGCACCTTCTTGGAGATCAAGTGCGATTTCATGAAGTGCTTCGGCACGGTTGCCAATATCCATTTGGTAATTATATTTATTGCCGCCTTTCAGGTTGCTGGCAGAGCCGACCGCATCACGGAAAGGGCCGTAGAAACTAGAAGCATATTTTGCTGAGTACGCCATGATATTGGTATAGATAAAATCATTTTGCTCAAGCGCTTGGCGGATCGCACCGATACGGCCATCCATCATGTCACTTGGTGCAATTACATCGGCGCCTGCCGCAGCATGACTGAGTGCCTGTTTCACTAGGCATTCGACAGTTTCATCATTTAACACATAACCTGTGTCATCAATAATGCCGTCTTGACCATGTGTAGTATAAGGGTCGAGAGCGCCATCGGTAATCAACACCATTTCTGGTAATTCTTTTTTGAGTAGACGGCAAGTCGTTTGAACTAAACCATTTTCGTCCCAAGCGGCTTCCGCTGTTAAACTTTTATCTTCTTGTGGTGTTACAGGGAATAAAGCAAGTTTGGATACACCGAGTTCAAGCAGGGTTTCTGCTTTTTTAAGTAGTAAATCAGCTGACAAACGCTGCACATTTGGCATGCTTGGAATGTCTTGAGTTTGTTGTTGTCCTGGTAATACAAACACTGGATAAATCAAGTGATCTGCCGTTAAATGTGTTTCGCTGACCATGGCACGAAGTTGGTCATTTTTACGGATACGGCGCATGCGAGTCGCAGGAAAAGCTGGACGATTGAACGTATAAGTCATAACAATCTCGATGTTCAGTATTACACTAGGGGAATAATTGAGGTATTAAGTCACGCGAGGGAGAGCTTGGCGACTTCGCTCAATTACGAACCCCGCTATTGTAGCCCCATATTTTTAGATTTGTGCAAAATAATGGAAAGTTATTCTTTCCATTGAGTGTAGGCCGCGTATGAATGATGTAAAGAAAAACTGGACTGGCAATATTCAGTTAGGTGCAAAGGCAGATCACCAAGTGGTCTTGAAACAGTTATGTAAAGCATTTAATGCCTGTCCATTTTTTAAATACAGTGGCATGGTCATGCGAGTGGTCGATGATCAAATTGAAGCCTATGTGGAGATGCAGCCAGAACTGGTCGGGAATCTGGCATTTCAGATTTTACATGGTGGTGTGGCAGCCACGATTCTGGACAGTATTGGTGGTGTGGCAGCAATGGAGCAGCTTTATCGCCGTGCCTCACCAGAAGATTTGCCTGATACCATCAAAAAAGTATCACGCTTAGCCACGGTAGATATGCGTGTCGATTATCTGGCGCCAGGACGTGGTAAATATTTTATTGCCCGTGCCGAAACCTTACGTTTGGGGCGTAAAGGATGCACTATGCGCATGACCATGGTGAATGATGAAGATAAACCCATTGCGACTGCAATCGCGTCTTATGCCTATTAATTCTTAAAATAAAAATATTAAGCACCTCTCATGCAAAGTGTGAGAGGTGGCTTTCATTTCCAAGTCCATCTTTTGTTCCTTCCAATTCTATTTTTATACGAGTTAATTCTACTGTCCTCCCGTGAAACATGTCATGGCGAGCTGATCCAAAATTATTCACAAACTGGATAGAGATCTGGAAAAAGTGGATAGAGCCTGAGGCTGAATCACGCTTCAATCAAGAAAAGGTTTTTATTGATTGGAGGACATAAAAATGACGACACGTAATATTGCCGAATGGCAGGATTTTATTACTGGCTGTCTCGACTTTCGCCCTAAGGATGGGGTATTTCGTATCGCACGTGATATGTTCACTGAAGCTGAACTTTTCGATTTGGAAATGGAATTCATTTTTGAAAAAGTCTGGATTTATGCCTGCCACGAAAGCGAAATTCCTAACAATCATGATTTCCTGACAGTTCAGGTTGGACGACAACCTTTAATCATTAGCCGTGATGGTCAAGGCCAACTGCATGCCATGATCAATGCCTGTGAACATCGGGGTGCGACCTTGACGCGTGTTGCCAAAGGCAATCAATCCACGTTTACCTGTCCGTTCCATGCGTGGTGCTATAAGTCAGATGGCCGTCTGGTCAAAGTCAAAGCGCCTGCTGAATATTGTGAAGATTTTGATAAGTCCAGCCGTGGCCTCAAGCAAGGACGCATTGCCAGTTATCGTGGTTTTGTTTTTGTGAGTCTAGATACACAGGCAACGGATAGCCTTGAAGACTTCTTGGGAGATGCCAAAGTCTTTCTGGATTTAATGGTAGAGCAGTCACCGACTGGCGAGTTAGAAGTTCTACAAGGCAAGTCGGCCTATACCTTTGCAGGAAACTGGAAGCTGCAAAATGAAAATGGACTGGATGGCTATCACGTCAGTACCGTGCACTATAACTATGTCTCCACTGTGCAACATCGCCAGCAAGTCAATGCTGCCAAAGGTGATGATATGGATACTCTGGATTACAGCAAATTAGGCGCAGGTGATAACCAGACCGATGATGGCTGGTTCAGTTTTAAAAATGGCCACAGCGTTTTATTCAGCGATATGCCAAATCCTGCGGTCCGTCCTGGTTATGACACCGTCATGCCTTATCTGCTGGAAAAATATGGTGCCAAGCGTGCGGAATGGGCCATGCATCGCCTAAGAAACTTAAACCTCTATCCAAGCTTATTCTTCATGGATCAGATCAGTTCACAGCTGCGTATTGTGCGTCCAGTGGCATGGAATAAAACCGAAGTGATTAGCCAGTGTCTCGCTGTAAAAGGGGAGTCAACCGAAGCGCGTCGTAACCGTATTCGCCAGTTTGAAGACTTTTTCAATGTCTCTGGATTAGGTACGCCAGATGATTTGGTGGAGTTCCGTGAACAGCAAAAAGGATTTCAGGCGCGTCTGGAACGCTGGAGTGATATCTCTCGTGGTCATCATAACTGGTGTTATGACATGACTCAAAATGCGCAAGATCTTGGAATCCGACCTGTGATTACGGGGTGTGAGCTGACGCATGAAGGTCTGTATGTCAATCAGCATGGTCATTGGCAACGCTTAATGCTGGATGGCTTAAATCGCAAAGCTTTAAAAATGCAGGATATTACTTATCAACTTGATACAGCAACGGAAGAGGTATAAGTCATGACTGCTGAATTACATTTTGCTGTTTCACAATTCCTTTATCAAAAATCAGAGTTATGCGACCGTTATGATTGGGATGCCTATCTGGAACTGTATGATGAAGATAGTGAATATCACATTCCGCAATGGATTGATGATCATCAGTATGTCGAAGATCCAAATCAGGGTTTGTCTTATATTTATTATGCAGACCGTTCGGGTTTAGAAGACCGTGTATTCCGTATCCGTACAGGGAAAGCGGCATCGGCGACACCATTACCACGCACTCAGCACAGTATTCAAAATGTACAGGTCAAAAGCCTGCCAGATGGTTTGATCGAAGCCAGAGTCGGTTGGAGCACCTTATATAACCGTCAAGGGCTAGAAGGTTGTTTCTATGGACATGCCACTTACGTGTTAAGACAAACGGCTGAAGGATTCCGTATTCGCCGTCAACACACGATTTTGCTGAATGACAAAATTGATTCGGTGTTGGATTTTTATCATGTTTAAGGGAGCATCATGATGGGACATTCAGTTGCACTTAATTTTGCCGATGGAAAAACCTTCTTTATTTCGGTACATGAAGATGAACTGTTACTTAATGCTGCCATTCGTCAGGGCATTAATTTACCGCTGGATTGCCGTGAAGGGGTGTGCGGAACCTGTCAGGGACAATGTGAAACAGGCATTTATGAACAGGAATATGTCGACGAAGATGCTTTAAGTGAACGTGACTTAGCAGAGCGCAAAATGTTGGCTTGCCAAACGCGAGTCAAATCCAATGCTGCATTCTATTTCGATCACAATTCTGAAATCTGCAACGCTGGTGAAACACTGAAAATTGCAACGCAGGTGACTCAGGTTGAGCTGGTGTCCGAGACAACTGCGATTTTGCATGTCGATGCCAGTTCATCCGTCAAGCAATTAGAGTTTTTACCTGGTCAATATGCACGTTTGCAGATCCCTGAGACGGATGACTGGCGTTCTTATTCTTTTGCCAATCGTCCGAATCAGAGCAATCAATTGCAGTTTTTAATTCGCTTATTACCCGATGGCGTGATGAGTAATTATTTACGTGATCGCTGCCAAGTCGGTCAAACCATCTTGATGGAAGCACCTCTCGGCAGTTTCTATTTGCGTGAGGTTGAGCGTCCATTGGTGTTTATTGCGGGTGGAACAGGTTTATCGGCATTTTTAGGCATGCTGGACAATATTACGGAACAAACGAATGCACCTGCAATCCAGCTGTATTACGGGGTCAATCAGGAAATTGATTTATGTGAACAATCCCGTTTGCAAGGCTATGCTGAACGTTTACCAAATTTCAATTATCAACCTATTGTCACGCAAGCTTCGGAGACTTGGGCAGGCAAAACAGGTTATATCCACGAGCATCTGAATCGGGAACAACTCGCGGAACAAGCCTTTGACATGTATCTATGTGGCCCGCCCCCGATGATCGAGGCGGTTAAAGGCTGGCTGGATGGACAAGCATTAGACAACTATCGTTTGTATAGCGAAAAGTTTTTACAAAGCAATACGGCTCGCAATTGATCGGCTGCGTTGCCAAACGATTGACACAAAACAGGGGGAGAGGAAATCCCCCTGTTTAAGATAAATAAGCCGTTTGAAAAATTAAAAATCTCAACGTGAGCATACGTTGAAACATCTACTTTAAGGGAATAAAAATGAAGACAATTGATGTGAATCATGTGATCAATCGGGATCGGCTGTCGCCCTTGCAATGGCTGGTTTTTGCATTGGGCTTTCTGGTGTTTTTCTGTGATGGTTTGGATACCGGGATTATTGGTTTTATTGCGCCTGCGTTGCTAGATGACTGGGGGATTAGTAAACCTGAATTGGCGCCAGTGCTGAGCGCGGCACTGGTGGGTATGTCGATTGGTGCAATTATTTCTGGGCCGTTGGCGGATAAATTTGGACGTAAAGGCGTGATTGTATCCACGACTTTATTATTTTCTATATTTACCATTCTGTGTGGTTTTGCTTCTTCTACACAAGACCTGATGATTTACCGCTTCATCACAGGCGTTGGATTAGGCGCAGCCATGCCGAATATCAGTACTATCGTGTCAGAATATATGCCTGCAAAACGCAAAGCTTTCCTCACGGGACTGGCTGGTTGTGGCTTTATGCTGGGCATTTCTTGTGGTGGGGTGTTGTCGGCCTATTTACTGGAGAATTTAGGTTGGGCCAAAGTGGTAATTCTAGGCGGGATTATTCCTTTATTTTTAGTGGTCGCTTTAATATTGAAATTACCAGAATCTGTACCGTATCTGATTAAAAAAGATCAGCAAAATAAAGCTCAAAGCATTCTGGAAAAAGTTCAAGGTCATGCTTTTGCTGACACGGTCAAAATTGAGTTAGCCCAGATCGATGTCAATCATACTGATAGTCCTGTCAAAACCGTACTAACGAAATATCTCTGGGGATCAGTCATGCTGTGGCTGTGCTGTTTCATGAGCCTGTTAGTGTTTTATCTACTCACCAGCTGGATGCCTACGATTTTAAAAACCGCTGGTTTCAGTACGCAGCAATTTAGCTTGATTGCTTCTATTTTCCCATTCGGTGGAGTGGTCGGTGCTGTGATTATGGGCTGGTATATGGATAAGCTGAATCCAACCATCGTGATCAAATATGCATATTTAATGGCATTTGTGCTGTTTATCGTTGCGGGTTTCGTCAGCTCAAGTATTTTGTTGCTCGGGATCAGTATTTTCCTGATTGGTGCTTTGTTGACGGGCGCTCAATCGTCACTGTTACCTTTAGCTGCTTTATTTTATCCATCGCAGTGTCGTGCAGTCGGCGTGTCATGGATGCATGGGATTGGACGAGTTGGCGCAATTTTTGGGGCATTTTTCGGTTCGTATATCTTTACCTATGAAATCAGCCTTGGTGGTATTTTCTACCTCTTGGCCTTACCGACGTTTATTGCCTTTATTGCGTTAAGTTTAAAAGCGATGCGTCAAAACAATAAAGCCAATCCTGTCTTAAGCACCAGTTAAGACGTTAAAAAAGCCCAGTGCTTTCTAACACTGGGCTTGGGTTTTATAAATACACCACACTAGATATTATTTCGGGTTTCACTCGGTTTTTCGCCAAATTCCTCTTTGTATTCTTGCGCAAAACGGCTGAGGTGATTAAAGCCCCAATCATAAGCGAGTTTGGAAATGGAAATTTTTTGCTGTTTATTTGCATGACTCAATATTTTATAGATTTGCTGCAACCGATATTTACGTAAATAGGCCATTGGACTGAGTCCATAATATTGTTGAAACTCTTCATACAGTTTGGATTTAGAGACACCCGCCAAACGTTGTAAACTCTCGGCATCGAAGGATTCCTGTGCGTGTTGTACAATAAAATTCTTCACTTTTCGGATATATGCTGGCTCCATCTGATTGCTACGGTCATGCAATGCCGCAGAATAATTATTTTCCTGAGACAGCAGCAGGGCTTTAATCACAAAATTTTCATAGTCTTCAGAAAACATCGACAAACCCGAAAAGTCTGCATAATGTGATTTGAGTTGTAAAAAGTTTTCAATGTTATTCCACCAAGCTTTCATCAGCCCAGTCATGCTGAGCGAGATTTCAGGGTTAAAGACCAGCGCCTGTTCAAGTGGTTGATTGAGGAGCTCTGATAGCACCAGATGCAGACTTTTTTCGGGAATCACCACCTGAAACTTTTGACAATCCTGATTAATAACCAAGTCCTGTAAATCCTGATTGGAAACGATGAGCCCAGTATTCGCATCGGATTGATATTTGGCACCACGAATGCTCAGTGTTTGCTTGCCATGAAACGGCAGGCTGATGCTATAGGCTTTTAGATTGGAAATGTTGATTGCAACGTTGGCACCATAACTGATCGTCCCGATCGCCATTTTTTTATGAGGAAGTCGCATGCCGTCATAATGAAAGTCGAGTGTCTCCCGACACAAGGTATCCAGACGATGTTCGCCACAAATCATCGACATTACATTTTGTGCAAAATCGGCTTGATGCGAATGATGGATAAGATCCATGTTTTGGCTGAGTGATGTCATAGTCCTTTCACCTAGCGAAGTGCTTATTGTTTTAGCAGCAAGAAAAATGCCATTTTGATCCATAAATGAGCGTATTTATTCTTAGCTCTCTGGAAGAGCAATTGAACAGAAATGCTGTTCCAGCTTGTTTCATTAGAGCAAACTCAAGCAAATATACAAGCCTGTAGGGAATATATCTTTATGCTTTATAGGTATGTTAAATGCAGGTCTCGAGCTTAGGGTGTTGATTTGTGCAATGGCTAAATAGCCAACTTTAAGTTTTAAATCATTCATAAAATATCAATTTATAAGAATTGAACGCATCAGTTATTTTTTTTAATCTCGCCATATGATTTTTTATCGTTAAAATGCGAAATAATTTTTGCTCCTATTTTTTTGCGCTTTGGTTTTTAACATTCAGTTAAGTTTTCAAAATTAAACTGATCGGCTGATTAAACCAAAAGTTAAAAATCTCTTTAATTTTCAGGAATAACTTATGACTGACGCTCAAGCCAACCCACAGGATGCTGCTTCAGATTCGGCATCAGATGATGCAATGAAAGCAAAACGTAAAAAATTTCTCGGATTTTTCGCGCTCATTCTCATTCTTGCTGCAATTCTGTATGGCATCTGGGCGTTATTCTTTAATCATTCTGTCAGTACCGATAATGCTTATGTGGGAGCTGAAACAGCGCAAATTACCTCAATGGTGAGCGGGCAAGTTTCTGAAGTATTGGTGAAAGATACCCAACAGGTAAAAAAAGGCGATGTGTTGGTGCGTGTTGATGAGCGGGATGCCAAGATTCAATTAGCACAGGCGCAAGCTGAACTTGCCAAAGCACAACGTCAATATAAGCAGACTCAGGCAAATAGCAGTTCTTTAAACTCTCAGGTTGTTGTTCGTAATGATGAGATCAGCAGTGCGCAAGCGCAAGTGACTAAAGCCCAAGCGGATTATGATCGTGCAGCATTGGAACTCAAACGCCGTAATGAGCTTGCTGCGACAGGTGCAATTTCTAAAGAAGAATTAAGCAAGGCACAAAGTGCAGTTTCGACTGCAAAAGCCAGTTTGGATCTGGCTCAAGCAGGTTTAGCTCAGGCAACCTCTAGCCGTAAAGCCGCTGAAAGTACCTTTGCTGCCAATGAAGCCTTGATTCAAGGGGTAAATGAAGCGTCAACACCAGATGTGCTCGTCGCAAAAGCTCATGTAGAACAGGCTGCGCTGGATTTGGAACGTACCGTGATTCGTGCACCTGTGGATGGTGTGATTGCCCGTCGTAATATTCAGATTGGTCAACGTGTAGCACCAGGTACGGTCATGATGTCGGTGGTGCCTTTATCTGCACTGTATGTCGATGCAAACTTTAAAGAAAGCCAACTGGCGAAAGTGAGAGAAGGCCAGCAAGTTACGCTACGCTCAGACCTGTATGGCGATGATGTGGTTTATCACGGGACTGTGCAAGGTTTCTCGGGTGGAACAGGGGCGGCATTTGCCTTGATTCCAGCGCAAAATGCGACAGGCAACTGGATTAAAGTGGTACAGCGTTTACCCGTACGTATTACTCTTGACCCAAAAGAACTTGCACAACATCCATTGCGCGTCGGGTTATCGATGCAAGCGGATATTGATCTCGCATCGAAGTAATCAGCCATGAAAACGCAAACTCCTTTTGCAGAACTCAGTGGTGGGCGCTTACTGCTTGCAGCTTTTGTGATCGCCCTTTCAAATTTTATGGTGGTACTGGATACCACTATTGCCAACGTTTCTGTGCCTCATATTACAGGGAACCTTGCGGTTTCCAGTTCTCAAGGGACATGGGTCATTACTTCTTATGCTGTTGCAGAAGCAATTTGTGTCCCTTTAACGGGTTGGCTGGCGGGACGTTTTGGTACGGTTCGGGTATTTGTCTTCGGATTGATTGGTTTTACTATCTTTTCATTCCTTTGTGGTTTAGCGACTTCACTGGAAATGCTGGTCTTTTTCCGAATTGGGCAAGGTCTTTGTGGTGGCCCACTGATGCCGCTCAGTCAAACCTTGCTCATGCGAATTTTCCCACCAGAAAAGCATGCTCAGGCAATGGGGCTTTGGGCGATGACCACGGTCATTGGGCCAATTTTAGGGCCGATTCTCGGGGGCTTGATTAGTGATAATCTGTCTTGGCACTGGATCTTCTTCATTAATATTCCGGTTGGTATTGTCTGTACCTTAGCTGCCATACGCTTATTGTCTGTGGCTGAAACCAAAACCGAAAAACTACGGATTGATGCCATTGGCCTAGGTTTATTGGTGTTGTGGATTGGCGCACTGCAATTAATGCTGGATCTCGGACATGAACGCGACTGGTTTAATAACACCAGTATCATTATTCTGGCGCTGGTCGCAGCAGTAGGCTTTATTGTCTTTATGATCTGGGAGCTGACTGAAAAGCATCCCGTGGTCAATCTCTATGTGTTCAGGCATCGGGGCTTTGCTGTTTCGGTACTGGCGCTGGCCTTTGGTTTCGGTTCCTTCTTTGGCAGTATCGTACTCATTCCGCAGTGGTTACAGATCAATCTGGGTTATACCGCGACATGGGCAGGTTATCTCACTGCCACGATGGGCTTTGGTAGTTTAACCATGTCGCCGATTGTGGCGAAGCTGTCGACCAAATATGATCCGCGGGCATTGGCAAGCTTTGGGTTGGCCTTGCTCGGCGTTGTCACTCTGATGCGTGCATTCTGGGTGACTGATGCTGACTTTATGGCCTTGGCGTGGCCTCAAATCCTGCAAGGTTTTGCGGTGCCATTCTTCTTTATTCCGTTGTCGAATATTGCAATGGGCTCAGTATTGCCACAAGAAATGGCATCAGCCGCAGGGTTAATGAACTTCCTTCGAACTATGGCAGGGGCGATTGGTGCGTCGATTGCAGTCACCATTTGGGATGATCATGCCAAAGTGGCGCGTAGTGAAATGGTCAATAATCTGCATCCGCAAGAAGTCCAAAATAGTCTGCTTCAGAATGGATTCTCACCTGATGCAACGCTCGGTGTGATTGCCAATTTAGTGGATAAAGAAGCGATTACCATGTCTGCCAATCATGTATTTATGCTTTTGGCGATTGTATTTGTTTTTGCCAGTGCCTTGATCTGGTTAAGTCCAAAACCGAAAGGGAATACGGGTGGCATGCCGACCCACTAAAAATTATGAACTAAAAAAGCATCTATTCTGAGGTGCTTTTTTTATGTATAAAAATAGTGTTTTAAGCTGTAATTGATAGATTTTGCCTATTTTTTTCTAGAGAAAGCATGCCAGAATCCAATTGAAAGCGATAAGGATTGCATTGTAATCACAAGGAGGGATATTACTGGGCGTAGGAGATAAAGCCTAGAATCATTGAATATTATTAAAAATTTATTTTTATCAAAAATTAAAACCTCTATACCTGAAAATAAATAAACTAGCATGGCAATTGCATGGATAGGCAGGTATATATAATGGAGTTATCACATGAATCATAGATATTCATTTTTTTTCAGCAGCTTATTGGCTGTTGGTTTATTACAGGGATGTGGGAATGATTCCTCATCAGATCAATCAGGCAAAGATTCAAATACAGGCCAACCTTCAAAACCCAACCTGATTATTGATCAGGATCCAAGTAGTTGTAGCAAACTTGCAGAGGATGGCTCGAGTGTTGTGGTCGGTTCGGACCAGAATGGTGATCCTGCGGCACCTGAAGGTGCATCGGGTTATCGTTTAAACAATACAGTCAAATATGCCGATAAATATATGGTGGTGGCGAATACGCCATTGGCAGTAAAGGCCGGATGTGAAATTTTAAAAGCGGGTGGAACTGCGGTGGATGCCGCCGTAGCTGTACAAGCGGTGTTGGGTTTGGTGGAACCACAATCCAGTACCATTGCGGGTAGTGGTTTCATGATGTATTACGATGCAGAAAGCAAAACGGTTACCGCCTATGATGGACGGGAAACTGCACCTGCTGCTGCCAATGAATATTATCTGGTTCGACAGGATATACATGATCCAGAATCTCCTGCACCTGTGCCGAGTGCCCGTCGTAGTGGCCGTTCTATTGGTGTGCCCGGGGTAATGCGTTTGCTGGAACAGGCACAACAGGAACACGGCAAACTGAAATGGGATCAGCTTTTTGATCAAGCCATTGTATTGGCAGATCATGGCTTCCGTATTCCCGGACGTTTAGCCGATGCAATTGCAAGTAATGCAGCTCATCTGGCACTCGATGCAAATGCAGTCGCAACCTACTTTTATCCAGATGGTACACCGCGTAAAGTGGGTGAAACCATGACCAATAAAGCCTATGCCAAAACGCTGGAAACACTTGCAACTCAAGGTGCGAAAGCCATGTACAGTGGGCCGATGGCGAAAAATATTGTGGCTAAGGCGGGACAAACTGTTGGGGATGATGCAGCCCGTACTCCAATTACCCCAAGCTTGATGACTTTACAGGACTTATCCAATTATCAAGTAAAAAAACGGACGCCAATCTGTACCACTTACAGAGACAGTTACTATGTGTGTACCATGCCACCTCCATCATCAGGTGGGATTGCGGTTGCACAAACGCTGGGCATTTTAGAAAACTTTGAGATGAGTAAATACCCGCCTAAAAATCCAGAGAATGAAGGTGGGATACCTGATGTCATGGGCGTACATTTAGTTTCTGAAACGGAACGACTGGCTTATGCAGACCGCGATAAATATGTAGCAGACACAGATTTTGTGCCTTTACCTGCGAAGGGCATTGCTAGTCTAATTGACAAAAATTATCTGAAACAACGTGCGGCATTGATCAATCCAGATCAAAGTATGGGCGTAGCCCCAGCAGGCCAATTCGATTCCAATGCAGGCATAGATAAGACGGTTGAACATGGTACAACTCAATTCACGATTGTCGATGCGTATGGCAATGTGGTTTCAATGACATCGACAGTAGAAGCAAGTATGGGGTCATTCCATATGGTCGATGGCTTCCCGTTATCTAACCAGTTAACGGACTTTAGTGCCAATCCTGTCGATCAAACTGGCGCATTATTGGCGAATCGTGTAGAAGGTGGTAAACGTCCACGCAGTACCATGGCACCAACGCTGGTATTTAAAGGAACAGCACCTGGTGATTTTTATATGGCAACAGGTTCACCGGGTGGCGGCACGATTATTCAATATGTAGTAAAAACGCTGGTCGGTGCATTGGACTGGAATTTAAATGCACAGCAAGCCACGTCTTTGGTGAACTTTGGGGCAACCAATAGTCCAAATACCAATATTGATAGCTCGAATGATCAGTTGTCCTTACTTGAACTGATCGATGCGTTGAAAGCAAAAGGACATGGTATTTCCAATACCGCTCAAACCAGTGGGATTGCGACGATTATGAAAGTGAATATTGATAATCAAAGCAAATACGCGGGTGGAGTCGATCCACGCCGTGAGGGCATCGTGTTAGGCAATGGTGCACTATAGGATGATATCGGACTAACAGGCAAATAAAAAAGCCTTTAAGTATTGAACTTAAAGGCTTTTTTATATCGGATCGAACAATCCCGAATAATATTTTGGTGGAGATGGCGGGAGTTGAACCCGCGTCCGCCAGCATTACGCTCGAGAATACTACATGCTTAGATATCGTCTATTGTTTTAACACTAAGCGACCCGACGAACAGGGTACAAAGCGCGATCCTCTAAGTTTGGTATAAAGCCCCGAGGCTTGACTCTATACGGACTTGTGTGCGTGCGCTTCAGTCGGGTTCACTGACCACAAGTATTCAGTGAAGCGGACAAGCTGCCCTTAGGCAGCTAGAGCGTATGATTCGTCGTTTGCGACTATTAAAATGCAAATTTTATTTACGAGAGAAAATGCGCTCTCGGCATGCATCTATGAGTTTCATCACCAGCGTCGAAGCCAGAAACATCCCCAAAGTACAGCGCAATCATAACATAGATAGCTAGAATTTAAATCTTAATTTCTAACCAATCAGCAAAATATGCGCTTATTCTTCTATATTGTGACTGCACTTTATTTTTCAAGTTCCAAATTGAAAAGCTGGTAAAAGGACAGTTTTTTGAATCTATCCGACTTGATTTGATCTTATTTTTGCTTTTTAAAAGACAGAGATGGGACAATTTTCCCAATTATTTTAGTCTAGATAAAGGGTAAATATAGATGAAGCTTACCGATACAGAATGCAGAAAAGCACAGCCAAAAGAAAAACGATATCGCCTTTCGGATAAGAACGGTCTATCACTTCTCGTAACGCTATTAGGGCAAAAATACTGGAACATACACTTTACTGTTCTTGGTGAGCGTAAGTCAGAGTCACTTGCTCCATATCCTGATATGAGTTTAAATAAAGCAAGGGAGCTAAAATACAAGTATTCCAAGTCGGTGTTGCACATCGCTTTAAGAATTAAACCATTAATAAGAAAACATGAAGGTAATTCTATAGAAGAGGTTTTAGGTACTCTTGAGAGAAAGAATATGTCGCCTCTATTTAATAGATATCTTCAAAGAGAAGGTTTTTAAAATCTATATAGTCCAGCTATTTTTAAAGGTCTATGGACCACAACAAAACTTTAATTTTTTGAGCTGATTTAAAGTAATTTATCATTGTGACACAGTGATAAAGGGGCTAAGCCAAACGTTTGGCCCTAAGGCTGCTTTATATGGATGAGACAAGATCA
>NZ_LRPD01000034.1:0-71229 GCF_001605865.1 Acinetobacter sp. NRRL B-65365
TATTAAAACCACATTATAAAATTAGATTTAAAAAGAGACAAAAAATGTCATTTAATGATTATTTTTATATTTAAGCCACACTTTATAAAGCAAAAAAAATGGCTCATAAATGAGCCATTTCTGATTATAAAACCATTGCTGCAATCCAGCCAAAAATGAGTAGCGGGATATTAAAATGTATAAATGTAGGCACAACCGTATCCCAAATGTGATCATGTTGACCATCAACACCTAGACCTGCTGTTGGCCCTAATGTTGAATCGGAAGCTGGTGAACCTGCATCGCCTAAAGCAGCAGCTGTTCCAATCAAGGCGATGGTTGCCAAAGGAGAAAAACCAAACTGTACGCACAATGGCACGTAGATCACCGCCAGCACAGGTACACTTGAGAACGAAGAGCCGATCCCGATCGTCACGAACAAGCCGATAAAGAGCATCAGGAATGCAGCGAGCGCATGGTTATCGCCAATGATATGGACCACGCCATTGACCAGATGAGTAATATCACCTGTGTGCGTCATCACTGAAGCAAAACCTGCCGCAGAGATCATGATAAAGCCCACCAGCGCCATCATGCGCATACCCTGCACAAACACGTCATCCGCATCTTGCCATTTAAAAATGCCCGAAGCAGACAGCACTGCAAAACCGACCAGACCACCCAGAATCATCGAGCCTGAATAGAGCTGTGCAACCAGCGTCAAGCCGATCGCAAGTACCGCCATAAACATGGTTTTCTTGGAAATATAAGGCACATTCTCTGCTTCATGTTTCAGCTCTTCAGCATCGGCTTTGAGATCATATTCTGCTTGCGTGGTGACTTTCAGTGGCTTATCCAGATCAATCGTTTTAACTGGAGTAATTGAACGGTCAACATAGATACGTGGCTTACGATAGCTAATAAATACCGCAACCAGTGTACCAATCACCATGCCTAATACTGGAATCGCCATACCGATAGGCATCATGCCGCGCTCGACATGCAGGCCATAAGCAGCACCAATCTTGTTGATATTGCCCATCAGAATCTGTTCAAGGAAGATCGCACCAAAGCCCACAGGCAGGAAAATATAGGTACCGACCAGACCTAGCGTCATGACACATGCTGCCGCACGACGATCCAGCTTCAAGTGATTCATCACTTTTAACAAAGGTGGAACCAGTACTGGGATAAAGGCAATATGGACAGGGATCAAGTTTTGAGAAAAAATCGCAGCAATCAGTAAAATCGTAAGCAAAAGATATTTCACTTTAGTCTGCTGATTTTTACCTGCTTCCATACCCAATAAACCAATCAGTTTATGAGCCAGCAAATCGGGCAATCCTGACTTGGAAAGTGCCAATGCAAACGCACCCAACACTGCATAAGCCAATGCAACTTCAGCCCCATCGCCTAAGCCTGCATTAAATGCTTCTACTGTTTGAGAAAGGCTTAGACCAGCGACCAAGCCGCCAATAATGGCTGAAATCACTAATGTGAGAACAACAGAAACTCGTGCCAGTGACAAGATAAACATCACGGCAATCGCAATTACGACAGCATTCATGAACAAATTTAGGAGCAAAGAAAAGGCGACATTCTAGCAGATTCATGAAAACCTAGCTGAAAATATCGCCGAATTATCACTAATCTTAAGTGATTTTTAGCTTAATAATTCCACTAAAGCCTTAAGCTGCCTGACGTTGAACAAACTGACGGATCAGTTCAGCAATTTTTTCTGGCTGACTCAACACGGCCCAATGGTTGGCATCCAGCTCAACATATTCAAATTTTTCTACCCATTTTGGCATCGATTCAGTGATGTACTCTGGGCTAACGAAAGCATCGCGCTTTAACACGATGGCCTGAACTGGACATTGTGCATAACGTTGGCGTGGCTGAGTTAAAGAAGGAATAAAGTTGGCACGATACAAATTAATGCCATATTTGCCATCTGAGACAATATTGGCATTTAATGGCAAACCTTGCTTTTTCTCTAAACCACTTAAAATCTTGCCCCATTTTTCAGGGCTAAAGAACGTCCATACCGTCGGTGCAATCAGAGGTAAATGGAAAGCCCCGATATACCATGATTTGGTAAGCATTTTAAGTACATTGCTTGGTGCAGCTTTAAACTTTTCACGTAAATAAAACGAAGCGTGATCCAGACAAGGGCCTGAAATCGTTGTATAGGACAACAGGCGGCCTTTGAGTTTTGGTTCAGTTGCAGATTCCCAAGACTGCAAAGATCCCCAATCGTGCGCTGCCATATGAAAATTACGATTTGGTAAAACCTGATCAACAACTTCCTGTAAATCCAGTGACAAGCGTGGCAAACGATAATCTTTAATGCGTTTAGGAATTGAGGATAAGCCCGCACCACGCACGTCATAGGTCACGACATAATATTCATCGACCAATTTTTCAATGATCGGCTCCCAAACTTCCTGATTATCTGGATAACCATGCACGAGCACCAAAGGTGTTTTTTTCTCATCGCCCCATGTTTTGACACAAAGCGTTTGCTGGTCTGATGTCGTTACTGTTTGTACTTGTGTTTGCATAATTCTTTCCCATTTTGTTTTCTATCGGCTTGGTGATAAAACAGCCATTGCCAGCGATACACTAAAAATGATACTTATGGAGTATGAATAGAGTTGCAAGAAAAAAAATTGACCATGAAAGACTTTTTCAGAAAAATTCGAACCATTCCTGCGATTTCCAGATTTCTGCTCAATCACTACTCCCCTTATCGTGGTGCGGGAATCGAGATTGAAACCATTGATCTAGATGATTACTACATTCGAGTCAAAATGCCGCTGACAAGACGTAATCGCAATCTTGTCGGAACGCATTTTGGCGGTAGTTTATATTCGATGGTCGATCCTTTTTATATGTTGATTCTGATTCACCATCTGGGAAATAAGTATATTGTCTGGGATAAAAGTGCCACGATTAATTTTATTGCGCCAGGACGGAATACCGTTTATGCAGAGATCCAACTCAATGCAAATGAAATAACCGAAATTAAACGTCTGGCAGAAAATCATGAACCCGTTTTGCGCCATTACACCTTAAATATTATAGATGATGCAGGTACGCGTATTGCTGAAGTCGAAAAGGTACTTTATATCCGGCGTAAAAAACCTAAGGCCTCAATTTAAAGTCATAAAAATAAAAATGCCTACAACAATTGCAGGCATTTTTGAATTTGGTCAGCAGAAATTATCTTTTCTTCTCTTGAATGGCTGCACCTGCACCGCCGCCGATTGCACCACCAATCGCCGCGCCTGAGTCGCCACCAAAGATTGCTTTACCAACGACTGAACCAATACCAGCACCAATCGCGCTACTGGTTGTAGAGCTGCTATTCGCGCCCTTCGCATTGGCACCGACACCTGCACCCGCAGCTGCACCAACGCCAGCACCAAGACCACCACCAACATGGTTACCTAAACCACCACCGACAGCACCGCCAAGCGCTGCTGTACCAATACGCTGATCAGAGGCACTCATATTTTGACAGCCTGTAAACATTACCGCCGATAACACCAAAGTCGAAACTAAACCGATTGTTTTTTTCATGCCTATACTCACTTCTCTTATGCTCTAGTCAAAGCATAATCTTCTTTTATGGGGAATTTGATCACATTGTGTTATCACTATGTCCTATTCGATTGATATTTTGTAAAGGCAAATTTTGATTAGAACAAGCGAGCTAATATGGCTTAAGAATAGGCAATAAATAAGGACGGAAATGATCTAGACACATCCAGTCAAAAATTTGGTGTTTTCAAGAGAATTAAATAAATATAAAAATAGTCGAGATAAATTATAGTTTTTATTGGGGCTTTCTCAGCCATCTTATCTTCATTGCGAAAATAATCATTTATAAGATAACAGTCATCGTGATGAGCTGATTTAAATCGTCAGCTCGTCACGATGTTATCTACAAGTTTAAGCGCGGGCTTAGTACTTACCTTTTTTCTCACCGTAAGCAGAACCAGCACTACCACCGAGCGCACCGCCAACCGCAGCACCAGAGTCACCACCTAATACAGCTCCACCAATTACTGCACCTAAGCCAGCACCGATTGCGCTATTACGTGTATTTTTACTATTTGAACCTTTAGCATTTGCAGCAACGCCTGCACCAATTGCAGCACCAAGACCAGCACCGAGATTACCACCAACGTGCTTACCTACAGCACCACCTGCACCACCGCCAATCGCAGCAGAACCAATACGTTTACTTTCTGGACTCGCGTTCTGGCAACCTACAAATAGAGTTGTTGACATTAAACCGACGCCAGCAATCATCATCATTTTTTTCATTAGAACTACTCCTCTCTCAGATGTGGGTAGCATAGTATGCTTTGATGAAGTGTTTACCCTCATTCGGTAATCAAATACTCATGCTTTAATGCCTTTTTGTAACAACAGCTTCATTTTTCCACAAAAAAAGGCACCCGAAGGTGCCTTTTTAATTCGTTAAGACTTAGAACTGGTCTGAGTTCAACGCTTGACTAAATGCTTGGTCAACTTCACTGAAATCATTGTGAAGTTCAAATTCAGCAGCTTCTGCTTCTTGACGACGACGCTCTAAGTGATACGCAAGACCTGTACCCGCTGGGATCAAGCGACCCACAACAACGTTTTCTTTCAAGCCACGTAAATCATCTTCTTTACCTGTTACAGCCGCTTCAGTTAACACACGAGTTGTTTCCTGGAACGATGCAGCAGAAATGAACGAGTCAGTAGAAAGCGATGCTTTCGTGATACCCATCAATTGACGTTCAAACTTCGCAGGGAACTTGTTCTGAGCCAAGACAGCTTGGTTCTCTTGAACAACACGGATGTAATCCACTTGCTCGCCTTTGATGAAGCTTGTATCACCGCCATCAGTGATATCAACTTTACGCAACATTTGACGTACAACAACTTCAATGTGCTTATCGTTGATTTTTACACCTTGGAGACGGTAAACGTCTTGAACTTCGTTCACGATGTAGTTGGTTAATGCAACTTCACCTTTCAAGCGTAAGATGTCATGTGGGTTTTGTGGACCATCAGAAATGGTTTCACCACGGTTCACATGCTCACCTTCGAACACGTTAATGGTACGCCATTTTGGAATCAATTCTTCGTAGATCTCAGAACCATCATCCGGAGTAATCACTAAACGGTTCTTACCTTTGGTCTCTTTACCGAAGCTTACAACACCTGATACTTCTGCAAGGATCGCATGTTCTTTCGGCTTACGTGCTTCGAACAAGTCAGCTACACGTGGAAGACCACCGGTAATATCACGAGTACGTGAAGTTTCTTGTGGTACACGACCAATAACGTCACCCACACCAATCGTTTCGCCATCACGGACAGTCACAATTGTGTTTTGTGGCAAGAAGTAGAACTGTTCGCCGCCATCAGTTGTATCCAACACGATTGCAGGACGTAAATCTTTACCAGAAGCAGGACGAGCTGTTACAGGCAAGATTTCAACAGTGGTCATACCCGTTGCATCATCAGTTTTTGATGTTGCAGTTACGCCATCAGCAATCTGGCTGAAACGCGCTTTACCAGCAACTTCTGTTACCAATGGATGTGTATGCGGATCCCAAGTCGCTACGATACCGCCAGCTTCTACAGCTTCGCCATCTTTTAACAAGATGCTTGCACCGTAAGGAAGCTTATAACGCTCGCGCTCACGACCTAAATCATCCGCAATACCAATTTCACCTGAACGTGAAACAGATACTTGGTGACCTTTGGCATGTTGTACAGTTTTCACGTTGTGGAAACGTACAGTACCTTTGTTACGTACTTGAACACTGTTTGCAGCAGAAGTTCGGCTCGCAGCACCACCAACGTGGAACGTACGCATCGTTAACTGTGTACCTGGCTCACCAATTGATTGTGCAGCCATTACACCAACTGATTCACCTGGGTTCACCAAGTGACCACGTGCAAGGTCACGACCATAACAACGAGCACATACACCGAAGGTAGATTCACAAGCGATAACTGAACGTACTTTAACTTCATCGACACCCGCTTCTTCAAGCTGAGCAGCAATTTTCTCGTCAATTAACGTACCACGCGGAAGTACAACTTCATCATCAGATGCACGACGTACATCTTCAGCAGTTACACGACCTAATACGCGGTCGCGTAATGGTTCAATAACGTCACCACCTTGAATGAATGGAGTCATTACCAAGCCGCCAGCTGTACCACAGTCAGATTCAGTAATAACTAAATCTTGTGCTACATCTACCAGACGACGTGTCAAGTAACCAGAGTTCGCAGTTTTCAATGCTGTATCGGCCAAACCTTTACGCGCACCGTGTGTCGAGATGAAGTACTGAAGTACCGTCAAACCTTCACGGAAGTTTGCTTTAATTGGAGTCTCAATGATCGAGCCATCCGGCTTCGCCATCAAACCACGCATACCAGCAAGCTGACGGATCTGCGCCGCACTACCACGGGCACCCGAGTCAGACATCATATAAATCGAGTTGAATGATTTCTGCTTCTCGTCTTCACCTTGTTTGTTTTTCACAAGGGTATAAGACAAGTTATCCATCATCGCTTTCGCGACTTGGTCGTTTGTACGCGCCCAGATATCGACAACTTTGTTATAACGCTCACCCGCAGTTACGAAACCTTGCTCAAACTGTTGTTCGATTTCACGAACTTCTGTTTCAGCTTTATCGATAATCGTATGCTTGGTTGGTGGAATCAACATGTCTTCCATACCAACAGATACACCTGAACGCGTCGCTTGACGGAAGCCCAAATACATCAATTGGTCAGCGAAGATAACAGTATCTTTCAAACCAAGTTTACGGTAGCAAGAGTTGATTAACTTAGAGATGTTTTTCTTGGTCATCTCAAGGTTAATCGATTCGAAGCTTAAACCTTGTGGAACAACTTCCCATAACAAGCAACGACCAGGTGTTGTATCAACAATGATAGTTTGCTTTTCACGGTTACCGTTTTCATCAATCACAGTTTGATGTACACGTACTTTTACACGCGCATGGATCGCAACTTTACCCGTTGCTAATGCACGGTTAACTTCGTGAGTATCCGCAAACACCATGCCTTCACCTTTGGCATTCACCGCATCACGTGTGATGTAGTAAAGACCCAAGACAACGTCCTGAGAAGGAACGATGATCGGCTCACCATTTGCAGGTGACAAGATGTTATTTGTAGACATCATCAACGCACGTGCTTCTAACTGTGCTTCCAATGTCAATGGAACGTGTACCGCCATTTGGTCACCATCGAAGTCGGCGTTAAACGCAGCACATACGAGTGGGTGAAGACGGATTGCCTTACCTTCGATAAGAATAGGTTCAAATGCTTGAAGACCTAGACGGTGAAGTGTTGGCGCACGGTTCAACATGACTGGATGTTGACGAATTACAGAAGCTAGAACGTCCCAAACTTCCGGCGTCTCGCGCTCAACCATTTTCTTCGCAGCTTTAATGGTTGTTGCCTGGCCAGATGCTTGTAGTTTCGCGAAAATAAATGGCTTGAATAATTCAAGTGCCATCTTCTTCGGAAGACCACATTGGTGAAGACGTAAAGTAGGACCTACGGTAATTACCGAACGACCAGAATAGTCAACACGCTTACCAAGTAAGTTTTGACGGAAACGACCTTGTTTACCTTTGATCATGTCTGCCAAAGATTTCAATGGACGTTTGTTCGAACCTGTAATTGCACGACCACGACGACCGTTATCAAGCAACGCATCAACAGACTCTTGTAACATACGTTTTTCGTTACGTACGATGATATCTGGCGCAGCAAGGTCAAGAAGACGCTTCAAACGGTTGTTACGGTTGATCACACGACGATATAAATCGTTCAAGTCTGAAGTCGCGAAACGACCACCTTCAAGGGGTACAAGCGGACGTAAGTCTGGTGGAAGTACTGGAAGTACGTTCATCACCATCCATTCAGGCTTGTTGTTCGAATCTTTGAATGCTTCCATCAATTTCAAACGCTTAGACGCTTTTTTAAGTTTCGTCTCAGACGTTGTTTGTGGAATTTCTTCACGTAAACGCGCAATCTCAGCTTCAAGATCGATATCTTTTAATAAATCCTGAACTGCTTCTGCACCCATTTTCGCAGTGAATTCATCACCGTGTTCTTCAAGTGCATTGTAGTATTCTTCGTCTGTTAAAAGTTGATACTTTTCAAACGGAGTCATACCAGGATCAGTAACAACATAAGATTCGAAATACAATACGCGCTCGATATCACGTAATGTCATATCAAGAAGTAAACCGATACGGCTCGGTAATGATTTCAAGAACCAGATGTGTGCAACTGGAGAAGCAAGCTCGATGTGACCCATACGTTCACGACGAACTTTAGCAGTTGTTACTTCAACGCCACATTTTTCACAAATGACGCCTTTGTATTTCATACGCTTGTATTTACCACACAAGCATTCGTAATCTTTTACTGGACCAAAGATTTTGGCACAGAACAAACCGTCACGTTCAGGTTTAAAAGTACGGTAGTTAATGGTTTCAGGCTTTTTAACTTCGCCGTGAGACCATGACTTAATCATCTCTGGTGACGCAAGACCAATACGGATACGGTCAAATTCAATAGGTGCATGACCTTCTGAATCCGTTTTCTTACGCATGATATCGAGCAAGTCTTTCAATTTTTTTCTCCGTGTGTCGAGGAGCTACGCTCTCCCGACTGGGTCACAAATATTGTTTTTACTGAAATTTGGAATCTCCCCTAGCCCCCCTTTCTTAAAGAGGGGAACTTCCCCCTTTAATAAAGGGGGATCGAGGGGGATTTAGTCACCATTTTTCAGTTCAATGTTGATACCTAAAGAACGGATCTCTTTGGTCAATACGTTGAACGATTCAGGCATACCCGGATCCATATAATGGTTACCATCTACAATATTCTTATAGATGCGTGTACGGCCTTCGACGTCATCCGACTTCACAGTAAGCATTTCTTGGAGCGTATATGCTGCACCGTATGCTTCAAGTGCCCATACTTCCATCTCACCAAAACGCTGACCACCGAATTGTGCTTTACCACCAAGCGGCTGTTGGGTAACAAGTGAGTACGAACCAGTTGAACGCGCATGCATCTTGTCATCAACCAAGTGGTTCAATTTGAGCATGTACATGTAACCTACAGTTACAGGACGGTCAAACTGTTCACCTGTACGACCATCAAACAATACTGTTTGACCTGTACGAGAAATGTCTGCCAATTCAAGTAAGTCTTTGATCTGGCTTTCTTCAGCACCATCAAATACAGGAGTCGCTAATGGAACACCAGCACGTAAGTTGCCTGAAAGCGCCAAGATTTCTGCGTCAGTCAAGCTATCAAGCTCTTCCTGCTCACCACCAACCTTGTTATAAATCTTGTCTAAGAATTCACGCAGTTCAATCACTGTACGTTGTTCTTTCAACATTTTTTCGATTTTATCGCCAAGACCTTTCGCCGCCATACCCAAGTGAGTCTCAAGAATCTGACCCACGTTCATACGTGACGGTACACCCAGTGGGTTCAATACGATGTCGACTGGTACACCATTCGCATCATGTGGCATGTCTTCAACTGGCAAGATGTTAGAAACAACACCCTTGTTACCGTGACGACCCGCCATCTTATCACCAGGCTGGATACGACGTTTAACTGCAAGGTAAACCTTAACAACTTTCAATACGCCCGTTGTTAATTCATCACCTGTAGAAAGTTTACGCTTCTTCTCAGCAAACTTCTCGTCAATCTCGTAACTCTTCTCTTTCAAGAACACTTGAATTTGAGTTAAACGTTCAGCAATTGCTTCATCATTTGGCTGGATTTCAAGTAAATCAACAAGCTCTAAACCAGACAATACGTCTTCAGAAAGTTTATCACCGCGTTTAGTTGAACCACCACCGTTAGATTCTTGACCTTTCAACAAACGAACAATACGTTCACGTGCTGCTTCTTCGAAGATTTTGTATTCTTCTTTCAAGTCTTTACGGTATGCATCAAGCTGAGCTTTTTCAATTGCTTGTGCACGTTCATCTTTTTCCAAACCGTCACGCGTGAAGACTTGAACATCGATAACCGTACCTTTAGTGCCAGACGGAACACGTAAAGATGAATCTTTTACGTCAGCCGCTTTTTCACCAAAGATTGCGCGAAGTAATTTTTCTTCAGGTGTTAACTGAGTTTCACCTTTAGGCGTTACCTTACCAACAAGGATGTCACCCGCAGTCACTTCAGCACCGATATAAACGATACCTGACTCATCCAGTTTAGACAGCGCAGCTTCACCGACGTTAGGAATATCGGCAGTAATTTCTTCTGCACCTAACTTGGTATCACGTGCTACACACGACAATTCCTGAATGTGAATCGACGTTAAACGGTCTTCTTGAAGTACACGCTCAGAAAGTAAGATCGAGTCTTCATAGTTATAACCGTTCCATGTCATGAACGCGACGCGCATGTTTTGACCAAGCGCAAGTTCACCCATGTCAGTCGATGGACCGTCAGCCAAGATATCACCACGAGCAACTTTGTCGCCCAAGTTCACGATGACATTTTGGTTAATACATGTATTCTGGTTTGAACGTGTATATTTGATCAGGTTGTAGATATCTACACCTGCTTCACCCGCGATCATTTCATCTTCGTTTACACGAATAACGATACGAGATGCATCAACATATTCAATCGCACCACCACGGTTTGCGATCACACACACACCTGAGTCACGTGCTACGTTTGCTTCCATACCTGTACCAACAAGCGGCTTGTCAGCACGCAGTGTAGGAACAGCCTGACGTTGCATGTTCGAACCCATTAATGCACGGTTCGCATCATCGTGTTCAAGGAATGGAATCAATGATGCTGCAACAGAAACAACCTGCTGTGCAGAAACGTCCATATGTGTTACGCGCTCAGGCGACATACGTACGAATTCACCTTGATGACGTACAGAAACCATTTCTTCAGTCAAGTTGCCATCTTTATCTACTGCAGAATCGGCCTGTGCAATGACAGTACCCACTTCTTCAATTGCAGATAAATATTCAACATCATCGGTTACACGGCCATCGACAACTTTACGGTATGGTGTTTCCAAGAAACCGAAGTCATTCGCTTTTGCATAAACAGAAAGCGAGTTGATCAAACCAATGTTTGGACCTTCAGGTGTTTCAATAGGACAAACACGACCATAGTGAGTTTGATGTACGTCACGTACTTCGAAGCCCGCGCGTTCACGTGTCAAACCACCAGGACCAAGTGCAGATACACGACGTTTGTGTGTAATCTCAGACAATGGGTTGTTTTGGTCCATGAACTGAGATAACTGGCTTGAACCAAAGAATTCTTTGATTGCAGCAGCAACTGGTTTCGCGTTGATTAAATCTTGTGGAGACAAGTTATCAGTTTCTGCTTGGCTTAAACGCTCTTTAACAGCACGTTCAACACGAACTAGACCAACACGGAATTGGTTTTCAGTCATTTCACCAACAGAACGTACACGACGGTTACCCAAGTGGTCGATATCGTCGACTTCACCTTTACCGTTACGGATTTCAACCAATGTACGTAATACATCAATGATATCTTCGTGCGATAAAATACCTTCAACTTCACGTGACTTCTGATCAGTACCCACTTCGTAAGGACGACCCAAACGACGGTTGAACTTCATACGACCCACTGGAGAAAGGTCATAACGCTCAGAAGAGAAGAACAAGTTATTGAATAAGTTTTCAGCAGCTTCTTTCGTTGGCGGCTCGCCTGGACGCATTACTTTATAGATTTCAACAAGCGCTTCTTCACGGCCAGTTGTGGTATCTGCACGTAATGTATCTGCAACGAAAGGACCACGATCGATGTCGTTCGTGAACAGGATGTTAAATTGTTTAACACCACCTTCAGCCAACTTCACCATCACTTCATGGCTAAGAACAGTATTCGCAGGAATCACATCACCACTTTTCAGTGTGATATCTTCAGCAGTAATACGCTCATATAAATATTCATCAGGTACAGAAAGCTTCGCTAAGTTAGCAGCTTCCATTTGACGTACGTGACGTGCATTAATACGTTTGCCCTGTTCAACGATTGTTTTACCATCATTGTCCAGGATATCAAATTGCGCCATTTCACCACGTAAGCGATCTGGAACGAGGTCAATTTGATAGCTACCCATATCAAGATATACAGGTACTTTTTCGTAGAACAAATTCAAGATTTGTTCATTGGTATAATTCAAGGCACGTAAAATCACAGTCGCCAATAATTTACGACGACGGTCAATACGTACGAATACTAAATCTTTTGCATCAAATTCAAAGTCTAACCATGAACCACGGTAAGGGATAATACGTGCTGAATACAACACTTTACCGCTTGAGTGGGTTTTACCCTTGTCATGGTCAAAGAATACGCCTGGTGAACGGTGTAATTGAGATACGATTACACGCTCAGTACCGTTAATAACGAATGTACCGTTATCGGTCATGAGTGGCATTTCACCCATGTAAACTTCTTGTTCACGAACGTCTTTAATTGATTTCGTTTCACGATCTTTAATGATCAAACGAATTTTTACGCGCATTGGTGCTGCATAAGTTGAACCACGTAAAATACATTCACGTACGTCAAACTCAGGCTTACCAAGGCTATACTCAACAAATTCTAAAGCAGCATTGCCAGAATAACTTTCAATAGGAAAAACTGAACGAAATGCGGCTTGGAGACCGATATCTTCGCGATTTTTTGGTGTTTTACCGCCTTGTAAGAATGTACGGTACGAATCGACCTGAATCGAAAGTAAGTACGGTGCTTCCATTACGTGGGGCAATTTACCAAAATTCTTACGGATCCGTTTCTTTTCGGTATATGAGTATGCCATCTGGAGTCCTCGGAAAGTAAACTAAACCCGCCTGCAGAACGGGCTTAGAAGGAATTACGCAGGCCGATATGGCCACCACTGTTTACAAATGCTGCAATTTTTAGTGGTATTAAAACGCTTAACAATATTTTTATAAGCAAAAAAATATTGGTAAGCGTTTGATTTTATTGGTTTTGCTTAAATAATACGCGGATTATACGCAAAACTAACAAAAAACGAGCCGATTATTGTAACGCAAAAAGGCTGATGACCCAAGAGCCATCAGCCATTTTTTGGAGCCGATTATCAAAAAACCGACTCCCTACAGAATTACTTAAGTGTAACTGTAGCACCAGCTTCTTCAAGCTTCTTCTTAAGTTCTTCGCCTTCTTCTTTAGAAACGCCTTCCTTAAGAACAGCTGGAGCGCCTTCAACCATATCTTTAGCTTCTTTAAGGCCAAGACCAGTAGCTTCACGTACTGCTTTAATTACAGCAACTTTGTTAGCACCGAAAGAAGTCAACTCAACGTTGAATTCAGTTTGTTCTTCAGCAGCAGCAGCGCCAGCACCTGGAGCAGCAGCAACAGCTACAGCAGCAGCAGATACGTTAAATTTCTCTTCGAAAGCAGAGATTAATTCAACAAGTTCAAGAACTGTTTTTTCAGCAACTGCGTTTAAGATTTCTTCGTTAGTTAAAGCCATGAGAATAACTCCAAATGGATATTGAATGGTGTGAAAATAGGATTAAGCCGCTTCTGACTCGTTTTTCTCTTTGAGCGCTGTAATAAGGCGACCCAATTTCGAAATAGGAGCTTGAAGAACAGAGGCAAGCATAGTAAGCGCTTTCTCTTGGTTCGGAAGGTTCGCAATAACGCTAACGTCAGCACCTTTATAAACTTTGCCATCAAATGCAGCAGCTTTAAGTTCAAATGCTTTGTTAGTTTTCGCAAATTCTTCGAACAAGCGTGCAGCTGCACCCATGTCGTCTTCAGAAGTAGAGAAACCGAGAATTGTTGGACCAACAAGGTCGTCATTCAAGATATCGAATTGAGTACCTTCGAATGAACGCTTAGCCAAAGTGTTACGCACGATACGTGTAGTAACACCTAACTTACGAGCTTCAACACGAAGTGTTGTTAATTGCTCTACAGTTAAGCCTTGGTAGTCAGCAACAACGGCAGAGAACGCTTTAGAAGCAACTTCGTTTACTTCTGCAACGATCTGTTTTTTGTCTTCGATAAGAAGAGCCATCGTAAAACCTCCTAACGGTGATTTATGCACCTTTAACAGATGCACTCCCAATTCGTAAGCCCTATTCAGACTTACACGCGGAGGAGGAATAAATCACACCACCGCGTCTACTCAGACTGGATGATTAAGAAAAACATTCGAAAATGTTTCTCGCCTGAGGTCTTTGACGCTGATAAATATTCATTTATCAATTCAAAGTTTGCTTAGATTTCCTCAAAGAGCAAATCTAAGGCTTTAAAATTCTTTCTAATTACTTAGATACGTTGCTTACGTCAACGATCAAACCAGGACCCATAGTTGAGCTCAAAGTGATCTTTTTAACGTATACACCTTTAGAAGTTGCAGGTTTCAACTTTTTCAAGTCTGCAATTAAAGTTTCAACGTTTTGACGTACAGCTTCTTCGCTAAAGCCAAGTTGGCCGATCGCAGCGTGGATGATACCCGCTTTGTCTACACGGTAACGTGCTTGACCAGATTTAGCATTCTTAACCGCGTTAGCAACATCAGGAGTTACTGTACCCACTTTAGGGTTTGGCATTAAGCCACGTGGACCAAGAATTGTACCAAGCTTACCAACAACGCGCATTGCATCAGGAGCAGCAATAACAACGTCGAAATCAAGGTTTCCACCTTGAATGCTTTCAGCAAGGTCATCAAAACCAACGATATCAGCACCAGCAGCTTTCGCAGCTTCTGCAGCAGCACCTTGAGCAAATACAGCTACACGTACAGTTTTACCAGTACCTGCAGGTAAAGTAGTCGCGCCACGAACAACCTGATCAGATTTACGTGGATCTACGCCAAGGTTTACAGCGATATCTAAAGATTCTTTGAACTTCGCAGCTGGAAGGCTGTTAAGAACTTGTACTGCTTCTTCCAAAGTATAAACTTTGTTTGCTTCTACAGCAGCAGCGATGGCTTTTTGACGTTTAGTTAACTTTGCCATGTCTTATAGCTCCACTTCCAAGCCCATAGAACGTGCAGAACCAGCGATGGTACGAACACGAGCGTCTAAATCAGCACCAGTTAAGTCTGGTTCTTTAGTAGTCGCGATTTCTTCTAATTGAGCACGAGTCAACTTACCAACTTTAGTTTTGTTAGGTACAGAAGAACCCTTTTGAATACCAGCAGCTTTCTTAAGAAGAATAGATGCAGGTGGAGTTTTCATGATGAAAGTGAACGACTTATCGTTGTACACAGTGATCACGACAGGAATTGGCAAACCAACTTCAAGTTTTTGTGTAGCAGCATTGAATTCTTTACAGAATGCCATGATGTTTACACCACGTTGACCTAAAGCAGGACCAATTGGTGGAGATGGATTCGCTTTACCAGCTGGAACTTGCAGCTTGATATAGCCGTCAATCTTCTTAGCCATTGAAAATTACCTCTGGGTACAGACGCCGTTAGGCTCCCCAAAAAATTAAACAACACCGAAGTGTTTGAACAACAATGCCCGATCAAATCGGGCGCTTATCAACCTAGGCAGATTAAATCGTTTTTTCGACTTGGCGAAACTCGAGTTCAACCTGAGTTGGTCGATTAAATACATTAATCGTCAACGTTAAACGTGACTTATCGTATTGAACTTCCTCCACGACTCCTTTAAAGTCAGTGAACGGACCGTCAACAACGAGCAATTCTTCACCTGGTTCAAACATCGTCTTAGGACGTGGTGCTTCACCAGTATTACGTACACGCGCAAGAATCGCATCAGCTTCACGTTGTGAAATCGGTGCTGGTTTTTCTGGTGTACCACCGATAAAACCAAGAACCTTTGGACACTCTTTTACGATGTGCCAAGTATCATCATTCATTTCCATTTCGACTAACACATAGCCAGGAAAGAATTTACGTTCAGACTTACGCTTCTTACCATCCTTCATTTCCACTACTTCTTCAGTAGGGACAAGGACTTCACCAAAGCTATCAGCAACAGTGCTGCGCTGGATTCGGTCATTAAGTGAACGCATCACTTGTTTTTCAAAACCTGAATAGGCATGAATAATATACCAACGTTTCATCGCACTCTTACCCGATAATTAACTTAATAAACCAACCTAACCCGTAATCGAAACACCATAAAACCAATGATGCAACAAGTACAACCAAAAGAACTTGCCACGAAGTCGTGATCGTCTCTTGTTTTGTTGGCCAGGTCACTCGACGCAGTTCAATTCGCGCATCTTGCAACAAACGCACAAAGCCTTTGCCTTGATGGGTGGCGTATAATAAACCTAAAGCGACGACGATACAAGCCAAAATTACCCCAACGCGCACCCAAATATCATTTGCTGGTGCCCAATAGGCAGGTAAATGTTGATTTACCAATGCTGAACCGATCAATAAAGCGATAGCAATCAGCCACAAGACAGCATCAAGTGGAGTACCAGAGCTTACAACTTCTGCAGCATTATTTCTTTGAGGGATTGGCGCGTCGCTTAATGCGTCACGCGATTTATCATTCGACATTTTTTTACTCGTCGTAGAATTCGCGACTTATTATATGACAACTCAGCCAGAATTAAGCTTTTTTATAAAAAAAAAGTGGCAGGCCAGGAGGGACTCGAACCCCCAACATTCGGTTTTGGAGACCGACGCTCTACCAATTGAACTACTAGCCTATTATGCAAATCGAAAGCCGAAGCTTCCGATTTGAGTGTAACACAGTATTGGGCTTATGCAGTTACTTTAGCAACAACACCAGCACCTACAGTACGACCACCTTCACGGATCGCAAAACGTAGACCTGGGTCCATTGCGATCGGGTGGATTAACTCTACTGACATTTCTACGTTGTCACCAGGCATTACCATTTCTACGCCATCTTGTAATTTGATCGCGCCAGTTACGTCAGTTGTACGGAAGTAGAACTGTGGACGGTAACCGTTAAGGAATGGAGTGTGACGACCACCTTCTTCTTTAGAAAGTACGTATACTTCCGCATCGAATTTAGTGTGTGGCTTGATTGAACCTGGTTTAGCAAGTACTTGACCACGTTGTACGTCTTCACGCTTAGTACCACGTAGAAGAACACCACAGTTCTCGCCCGCACGACCTTCGTCAAGAAGTTTACGGAACATTTCTACGCCAGTTACAGTTGTTTTAACTGTATCTTTAATACCAACGATTTCAACTTCTTCGCCTACTTTAACGATACCAGACTCAACACGGCCTGTTACTACAGTACCACGACCAGAGATTGAGAATACGTCTTCGATTGGCATCAAGAATGCTTTGTCGATAGCACGTTCTGGTTCTGGGATGTAAGAGTCAAGCGCTTCAACAAGAGCAAGAACTGCAGACTCACCGTACTGACCAGCGTCGCCATTAAGCGCAGCAAGAGCAGAACCACGGATAACTGGAGTGTCATCACCTGGGAAGTCGTAAGTAGAAAGAAGTTCACGAACTTCCATTTCCACTAATTCAAGTAATTCTTCATCATCAACAAGGTCACACTTGTTAAGGAATACAAGAATGTAAGGTACACCAACCTGACGAGAAAGAAGGATGTGTTCACGAGTTTGTGGCATTGGACCATCAGTCGCAGCACATACAAGGATCGCGCCGTCCATCTGAGCAGCACCAGTAATCATGTTTTTAACATAATCGGCGTGGCCCGGGCAGTCTACGTGAGCGTAGTGACGAGTTGGAGAATCGTATTCTACGTGTGAAGTATTAATTGTAATACCACGTGCTTTTTCTTCTGGTGCAGAGTCGATAGCTGCGTAATCTTTAGCTTCACCGCCGTAAGTTTTTGCACAGATCGTTGCAATCGCAGCAGTTAAAGTTGTTTTACCATGGTCAACGTGACCAATTGTACCCACGTTTACGTGTGGTTTATTACGTTCAAACTTGGCTTTAGCCATGATGATCTTCCTTTATAAACTGCTCATGAGGGTCGCCCATGAGCACTTGGTTTTTAACTAAATTTTAGTTGGGTAATATAGTAATCGAAAGATTACTCGTCGTCACCTTTTTTACCGCCAGCTTGGAACTTAGCGATGATGCCTTCCGCAACGTTACGTGGAGTTTCAGCGTATTTAGCGAATTCCATAGAGTAAGTCGCACGACCTTGAGACATAGAACGCATTTGAGTCGCGTAACCAAACATCTCAGCAAGTGGTACTTCAGCTTTAATAGCTTTAGTTCCGCCAGGAAGATCGTCCATACCTTGAACCATACCACGACGACGGTTTAAGTCACCCATGATATCGCCCATGTAGTCTTCTGGAGTTTCTACTTCAACTTTCATGATTGGTTCAAGAAGGATAGGATCTGCTTTCATGAAACCGTCACGGAAAGCGTATGAACCTGCCATTTTGAACGACAATTCATCAGAGTCGACATCGTGGTAAGAACCGTCGAATAATGTCGCTTTGATACCCACAACAGGGTAACCAGCCAATACACCATTCTTCATACGTTCTTGAATACCTTTGTCAACCGCACCAAAGAATTCTTTAGGTACAGTACCGCCGACAACTTCTTCAGCGAATTCGTATTCTTTACCAGCTTCTTCAACATCCATAGGCTCTAAACGAACATATACATGACCGAATTTACCTTTACCACCTGTTTGACGAACAAATTTACCTTCTTGTTCAACAGACTTTTTGATGGTTTCACGGTAAGCAACCATTGGTTTACCAATGTTCGCTTCAACGCTGAATTCACGCTTCATACGGTCAACGATGATGTCAAGGTGAAGCTCACCCATACCAGCAATAATTGTTTGACCAGATTCTTCGTCAGTACGAACGCGGAACGATGGATCTTCTTTAGCCAAACGACCTAAAGCGATAGACATTTTTTCTTGGTCAGCTTTAGTTTTTGGTTCAACAGCCAATGAAATTACTGGCTCTGGGAATTCCATACGCTCAAGTGTAATGATGTTTTTCTCATCACATAATGTATCACCAGTAGTAACGTCTTTAAGACCTACACACGCTGCGATATCACCTGCACGGATTTCATCAAGATCTTGACGTTCGTTCGCATGCATTTGCACGATACGACCGATACGTTCACGCTTAGATTTAACTGGGTTATAAACCGGATCACCTTGTTTAAGAACACCAGAGTAAACACGTACGAATGTTAAGTTACCTACGAACTTATCGTTCATGATTTTGAACGCAAGTGCAGAGAACGGAGCTTCGTCAGATGCTTCACGAGACGCTTTAGTTTCGTCTTTGTCGTCAAGGATACCTTCAATTGCTTTAACTTCTGTAGGAGAAGGCAAGAATTGAATTACAGCATCCAACATACGTTGAACACCTTTGTTCTTGAACGCAGAACCACAAAGCATAACTTGAATTTCAGATGCTAATGTACGAGCACGTAAACCAGCGATGATTTCTTCTTTAGAAAGATCGCCTTCTTCTAGGTACTTGTCCATTAACTCTTCAGATGCTTCAGCCGCAGCTTCAACCATCTTAGTACGCCATTCGTTTGAAGTATCAACGAGGTCAGCAGGAATTTCACCGTATTCAAACTTCATACCTTGAGATGCTTCATCCCAGATAATCGCTTTCATTTCGATGAGGTCAACTACACCTGTAAATGTATCTTCTGCACCAATTGGCACAACGATAGGTACAGGATTACCGCCTAAACGAGTTTTAACTTGCTCAACAGCACGGAAGAAGTTTGCACCAGTACGGTCCATCTTGTTCACGAATGCTAAACGAGGCACTTTATATTTGTTTGCCTGACGCCATACAGTTTCAGACTGAGGTTGTACGCCACCAACTGCACAGTAAACCATGCACGCACCGTCAAGAACACGCATAGAACGTTCAACTTCGATTGTGAAGTCTACGTGTCCCGGTGTATCAATTACGTTGATACGGTGTTGTTGGAATTGGTTAGCCATACCAGACCAGAAACAAGTTGTAGCAGCAGAGGTAATTGTAATACCACGCTCTTGCTCTTGTTCCATCCAGTCCATTGTTGCTGCACCGTCGTGTACTTCACCAATTTTGTGAGATACACCTGTGTAGAACAAAATACGTTCTGTTGTAGTTGTTTTACCTGCGTCAATGTGCGCAGAAATACCGATGTTACGGTAGTTACTAATTGGGGTTTGGCGAGCCATGATGTCTACATTCCTAAATGTTATATTTAAAACAGGACGCATCAATTAAATTGATGCGCACGAATATCCAAGCAGGCAACTTAAATACCCGCAAAGCCTCCACTTTGATAGAGAGCGATGTTGAATCGAGCTGCGGTACGCATGAATATTCTCCTGATTAGGGACTGTTTTATCCGCTTAGAAACGGTAGTGAGAGAAGGCTTTGTTGGCTTCAGCCATACGATGCACGTCTTCACGTTTTTTGATCGCTGCACCTTTACCTTCAGCTGCATCAAGCAACTCACCAGCAAGACGTAAAGCCATCGTTTTTTCAGAACGCTTAGCAGCAGCATCTACTAACCAACGCATAGCTAGAGCAGTACGACGGGATGGGCGTACTTCCATAGGTACTTGATAAGTAGCACCACCAACACGGCGTGCTTTTACTTCAACCATAGGACGAACTTTTTCAAGAGTAGTCTCGAAAAATTCAACTGGGTCTACTTTGTTTTTTTCTTGAACGCGGTCTAAAGCACCGTAAACGATACTTTCGGCAATAGATTTTTTACCATCTTGCATTACGTGGTTCATGAATTTAGCGATTGTTTGGCTGCTAAATTTTGGATCTGGAAGGATCTCACGAGCAGCGACTACGCGACGTCTTGGCATTTTAATACACCTAATAATATGACACTTCAGGATAATCCAGCAGTTTGTACAAGTGTCATGTACACGACGCTGGCCTTACTATACGTCGCTTGAATTACAAATCTATGAAGAATTCAAACAAGCGAAACGCTAAAGGAATGCTTGGGCTAGTTTCCTAGAATTACTTCTTAGGACGCTTAGCACCATATTTAGAACGTGACTGGTTACGATCTTTAACGCCAGCACAGTCTAAAGAACCACGAACGGTATGGTAACGTACACCTGGTAAGTCTTTAACACGACCACCACGGATAAGAACAACACTGTGCTCTTGTAGGTTATGACCTTCACCACCGATGTAGCTAGATACTTCAAAACCTGAAGTTAAGCGAACACGGCAAACCTTACGCATTGCTGAGTTAGGTTTTTTAGGTGTAGTAGTATAAACACGTGTACATACACCACGACGTTGTGGACAAGCCTTCAACGCAGGAACTTTTGATTTTTCAATCAAAGTCGTACGACCCTTACGGATCAACTGATTTGTTGTTGCCATTTGGCAATTCTCCCGTTATTAAACAACCTTAAAAAAAGAAAAGAACCTCTTTTTAAGGGCACATAATTGTAAGCTAAGAAGTAAAAATGGTCAACATTGTAAGTGCTGACCATTTCTTGGGTTTGTTGTGTTTTGATGTCTAGAACATCACACCATAATTAGCTATGTTTGGTTGAAGCAGGTTCGACATCAATTGATTTCTGTTCAGTCGTAAGTTCTGTTTCGCTCTCATCAAATGTCTCGTCTTGCTCTGCCTTCAACGCAGGTTGCTGTTCCGTATGCTCATGTTCAACCACGTGCTGTTCTGCAAGTTGTTGAATTCCCTCTTCTACTTTTTCATCCACTGGTGTTTTGGGCGCATCTGTATCTTTGGTCTGAATCGAAACATTGGTAATCACATCATTTTTTGATGTCTCAGAAGTTAAACCCTGCTTGGCCTCTTCCTCGGTTGCATTTAATAAACGCGGCGTCGCTTTTTTCAATAAAGCCTCCGCTTTATAGTAGGCATCTAATGGAGAAATATTTTCGTTCGGATGTTCATTTAAATAGAAACGTGCCGCACCAAAAATAGATTGTGATTTATGTCCGACATCTTCCAACAATCGCCAGCTATAAAAACCACTTAAAGCAGCGCCAGCAACTGGGGTTAATTTACCCACCACGGACACCTGAGGAACACGGTTTAACCATCCGAATTTAAACTGTCCTTGTTCATCTACCAGCCACTTTTTAACTAAATCAAAATCATTATTTGATCCAAGCAATTGTTGGAACTGTTGCAGGTCATGCGTTTCCAGCATAGATTTCAAGGCTTTTAATGCAACCAATAAGGTTTGTTTTTCAGCAACCAGACTCAAATCAATCTCTTTAAAGATGAAAGCAACAATCTCTTGATCATTCTCTTCTGACAAATCAAAGCCATGTGAACGTCCAGTCTGATAAATGGTTCGCAAGGTCAAAACAATCGATGCAGGAATATCAATAGCCGCGCCCCAGACACCTGTTGCACCTGTCACAGCGCCCTGAACGGCTGCCAATAATTTATTTTGTTCAATAAGCGCCTGACTCAAACGTTGCGAACGACCTGTATCTTTGGTGAGTTCCATAATGTCCTTCACTCCTGCTTCTTCAAGGATTTTCTCCGTCAGGGAACTATTCGAACTAAATTCATTCAGCCACTGGAATAAATAGTCAGATGCTTTTTCACCTAAATCAGGAGATACAAAAGACGCAATACTGTTCACGCGCGTGTAATGACGACCGAGGAACTGATGTGAAAGTTTCGGGAATTGCTGACGTAACATTTGTTGTGGACTCTCGTATTTTTCCACTTCAAATGGACTTTTAAAACGCGCTTTTCCTTCTATTGTATGAGATGAATTTGCAAGATCGGTCCCAGAGGTGATTGGCGCCACTTGCAGTTTTTGTAATTCTGAACTGAGCTTTTTAGCCACTCCAAAGGCTTGTGCAAATAAACCTGAAGATTGCTTGTTTTTAGATTTTGTCATCAAGTACCTCTGTTGTGTAATGTGTGCATTTCTAGGTAAATACTAGGTTGAATGCAGATTTATCTCAACTTTTATGTGTGTACTTTCATTACGTTTCGTCACCATAAGTGCAATATTTACGAATATTTACACAACTGGAAATAGGCATAAAATTTGCCATAAGAAATAAAAAACCTTTCTGCTATCATGGTGTCATTCACTCATAAGCCATTTTAATCGTTATTTTCTCCTGATTTGTATTCATAGCGAGATGCACAGGGCTTAAGTATTACCATAAAAGGGATCTGTAAATGAAACGTGTTGTAATCACTGGTATGGGCATTAACTCATGTATCGGTAACTCTTTAGAAGAGGTCACTCATTCTTTAAAAAATGGAATCTCAGGCACACGTTTAAACCCAACTTATGCAGAACTGAATTTCAAGAGCCATGTTAGCGCTGCAGCTGAACAGGATTTTGATGGCATTGATCGTAAACTGAAACGCTTTATGGGCGTTTGTGCGATGTATGCATACAATGCAGCTGTTGCAGCCGTTGAACACGCTGGACTGAAACAAGAAGATTTGGCAAACAATCCACGTTACGGTATTGCTGGCGGTTCAGGTGGTAACTCGACTGCATCTGTTGCAGAAATGATCAAACTGCTAGAAGAAAAAGGTGCGCGTAAAATCGGTCCTTTCTTCGTGCCACGTAACATGTCAAACACCATTACTGCAAACGTAGGTGTTGCATTTAAATTGCAAGGTGTGGCCCATTCGATTACCAGTGCATGTGCAACTTCTGCCGATGCAATTGGTTATGCCTACAACCTGATTCAATTAGGTAAACAGGATTTGATGCTTGCTGGTGGTGGTGAAGAAGATCACTGGTCACAAAGCTTATTGTTTGATGCGATGGGTGCATTATGTTCAAAATATAATGACACACCAGAAACTGCTTCACGCCCATATTCAAAAGACCGTGACGGTTTCGTTATTGCTGGCGGTGGCGGTTTCGTCGTGCTTGAATCACTTGAACATGCGCAAGCGCGTGGCGCCAATATCCTTGCCGAAGTGATTGGTTATGCAGCAAATAGTGATGGTGCCGACATGGTTGCACCAAGTGGTGAAGGTGCAACACGTTGTATCATCATGGCATTGGATGAAGCAAAACAGCATGGCGTAGAGCAAATTGACTATGTCAACACACATGGTACTTCAACACCAGCGGGTGACGTAACCGAACTTAAAGCAATGGAACGCGCATTTGGTGAAGGTCAGGTTCCTCCACTCAGTTCAACTAAATCAATGACTGGTCACAGCTTAGGTGCTGCTGGTGTTCAGGAAGCGATTTATTCTGTATTGATGATGCAAAATGACTTTATTGCACCAAACATCAACGTGACTGAGCTTGATGAAGGCGCACAAGGTTTCGATATTGTACTTGAAAAACGTGATGCAAAACTGAATACTGTGATGAGTAACAGTTTTGGTTTTGGCGGTGTTAACGCCTGCCTTATTTTCAAGAAGTGGGATGCATAATCCTACTTAGCAGGATTATCGATGGATGCACCTTCTGATGCTTTCTTGTGGGTAAAAGCATTACATATTATTGCCGTGGTTTGCTGGTTCGCTGCATTGTTCTACTTACCACGCCTTTATGTCTACCATGCCATGAGCGAAGATGCCGTTAGTCATCAACGCTTTGAAGTCATGGAACGTAAGTTATATCGCGGGATCATGTGGCCGTCTATGATTGCCACATTAATTACCGCCCACTTTCTGGTCGACTGGGGTGATGCAACCCGACATTATCATGAAGCCTTATGGTTTTATCTCAAGGTTGGTCTGGTCGGTCTTTTGGTGATTTATCACCTAGTGTGTGGTTATTACCGTAAAAAGCTCATTGGCAATGCCCACTACAAATCACATAAGTTCTGGCGCTTCTTTAATGAAATGCCAACCTTGATCTTATTTGCGGTGGTTATTCTCGTTGTCGTAAAACCTCAGTTCTAACTGAGGTTTTTTATTCTAGAATAAATACTATCATTTTGTTCACACTTGAATATCAGATGATCAAAGCACTTCAACGGCCTATACAACAATTAAAAAACCGGTTCATTGCCAACTTAATCGTTTATCTCAAAATGAATCAGTTCAACTATCGCGGCTTAACCTCTGGCGAGATTGACATGGCACGTCCAGTCTTTGGTAATCTGATTAATTATGCGCAGGTCAAGATTTTCAATATCCCCTATTTACCGTGGCAACCCGTAAATATTTTTATGGCACCGAATGGAAACTTATTTGTGCATCAAAAATATTTTAGTGCTGATTATTCAAAGTGCTCTCTCCCCTTACAAGGGATTTTTATCCATGAGCTGGCCCATATTTTACAGTTTCAGCAACGCACCAATGTGATTGTCAAAGGTGCAATTCTTCAATTGGCTTATTATCTCAGTTTTAAGCACTACGATCCTTATCAATATCAGTTCAAACCCAATAAAGCCTTCTCCAGATACAACATCGAACAGCAAGGAGATATTGCACGCGATATTTTTTTCAAGAAAATTCCCAATATTATTCTGAGAAAATAAAAAAAGCCCTGTCATTCATGTACAGGGCTTTTTAAGTTAGACCATCGCAATTGGTATTATGCAGCTGTGCCTTTGCGAGTTTCATTCGTAGGTTCATGATCGACATCCATATCAGTTGTAAAATCTACACGCATTGCATCCTTAACAATGGTACCCATACGTCCAACACTAATCGCTAAACCTAATGCGATGATTGGCAATAAAATTGTTGAAGTCATAATCTCTCACCTCACTTCATTCAAAGAGAATCTAATTTTTAAGCTTGTGGCTCTTGCTCACGGAACATGACTGTACCAATACGACCAACAACGACAGCTAAACCAAACGCAACAACTGGAAATAATAAAACTGACATATCTACCACCTCTTGATTTGAGTGTTGTAATACACCTGAGTGATCTCAAAATGTATAACCCTTCACATTAATCAGGATCATAGCAGTGAACAAATGTACACTCAAGTGTAGCAAAGATATTCCCGACAAACGGTATATAAAACACCCAATAAAAACATAATCACTTGAAATAAATATATTTTTAATTAAGTACAGTTGTTTTTATTTTTTCATAAATTTTTAACAGGTTTATTAAAGTCACTCTTTTTATTAGAAATTTTAGACGTTATTGGAACTGTCACTGAGACGTCATGTCAATGTGCGAAGCTGACATGAAAAAAACTTGATGTGGTTATATTCAATTTATTCACAATCATGCACCATAACTACCTAAACATTGAGAAATGTTGCTTTTTCATACAGAAAAACTCGTTATTTTTACGCAGAAAAATGTGCATTTAGTATATATTAGTAAACTTGTCATTTTTCTTTAAGATATAAAATGTTTGGCGCCATGATATACAATCGTTTTTAACAACTATACTTATATAAATCAAAAACTTGTGTATCAAAACTTGTTAAGACTTAGGATTAGGTTTGAATGAAAAATTTTAAAATTGCCCTTGCTCAGTTCTCTCCGCATATTGGCAATGTTGACTCAAATACTCAAAAGATGATTGAGCAAGCAAATTTAGCGAAACAACAACAGGCTGATTTGATCGTCTTTCCAGAACTTTCAACCATCGGTTATCCAGCGGAAGATTTAATTCTTCGCCCAAATCTTCAAAAACGCACTCAAAAAGCTTTTGCTCAGTTAAGTGAAGTAAAAGACATCGTAATGGTATTTGGTTTCGTGCACCAAACCGAAGATGGCCACCGTTATAATTCTGCTGCGGTGATGAAAGATGGTCAGGTATTGGGTATTTACAATAAACACAACCTGCCAAATTACGGCGTGTTTGATGAAAAACGTTATTTTCAGGAAGGCCACCAGCACCTTGTTTTTGAATATCTGGGACACAAATTCGGTGTCTTGATTTGTGAAGATGTCTGGTCACTCAACACAGTTAAGCAACTTAGCCAACTTAATGTTGAAACAGCACTGGTCTTAAATGCTTCTCCTTATGAAGTGGGTAAACCACAACATCGTATTCAGACGCTGAATGAATTGGCGAAACAATTGCATCTGAATATTGTTTACGTTAACCAAGTTGGCGGACAAGATGACCTGATTTTTGATGGTTCTAGCTTTGTAAGCAACAATAATGGTCAACTTGCATTACAAGCACCAAGTTTCCAAGAATCTGTTCATTTTGCTGAATATGATACTGAACAAAAACAGTTTAAAACTGCTGAAGCCATTCCAGCGTTGGAAACCTTTGCTGAAATTTATCAAGCATTGGTCATGGCAACTCGTGACTACGTGCAACGCTCAGGTTTCCCTGGTGTTATCCTCGGATTGTCTGGCGGTATCGACTCAGCATTAACAATGGCGATTGCTGTTGATGCAATTGGTGCGGATAAAGTACAAGCCGTCATGATGCCATATACCTACACCTCACAAATGAGCGTAGAAGATGCGACTGAACAAGCACGTCGTATGGGCGTGACTTTCGGTATTGCCGAGATTCATCCAATCGTGAATAGCTTCATGCAAACACTGTTCCCGTTCTTTGGCAACTCACCTGCCGATGCAACAGAGGAAAACTTGCAAGCACGTACTCGCGGCACTCTGCTCATGGGCTTATCAAACAAGTTTGGTAATCTTGTGCTTTCTACGGGGAACAAATCTGAAATTTCAGTAGGTTATTGCACCCTTTACGGTGATATGGTTGGTGGCTTCTCTGTACTTAAAGATGTCTACAAAACCATCGTATTTGAATTGGCTAAATACCGTAACACACTGGAAGAAACGCCAGTTATTCCTGAACGTGTAATTACCCGCCCACCATCAGCAGAACTTCGTCCAGATCAAAAAGATCAGGATTCATTACCTGCTTATGATGTACTTGATGCTATCTTGTATGCTTATATAGAAGAAGACCTCAGCCAGGCCGATATCATTGCTAAAGGTTATGAAAGCGATGTTGTCGAGAAAGTAATTCGTCTGGTTGATCGCAATGAATACAAGCGTCGTCAGGGCGCGATTGGGCCACGTATCAGTTCACGTGCTTTCAGTCGTGAACGACGCTACCCGATCGTCAACGGATGGACCGCGAATGACTGAAAAAATTGTTTCTGAAAAGTCACAATTACTTGCTCAAGCACTTTTGCTTGAGCAAGTTAAGTTTTATAAAAACCAACTTACAACACAACTTTCTGCTGATTTCTTTCAACAATTTATTCAGCTCTTTCTACAACATGCACCCAACATACAACTCAAAGAAGTGGTTGAATTAGCGCAAATTCAGGCCGTTGTGAAACGCTATGCCTTTGAAATGCAGCTTGGCGCAGGTTTACTGGAGTTTATTGGAGAAATTGCACAAAGACTGCATGTCTTTTCCCTACAATCATCAGCGCAATTACAAGATGTATTTTCAGACCACCAATTTGAAATGTGGCTCTCCAAATTTCTGGAACTTGAAAATATCCGCCATTATTTAAATCAGTTCTTAAAAGAAAGCCCATCTATTCAGCAATTGTGCCAATACATTGCAACGACGACCTTACAAAACAAGTTACCTAAATTATTTACCCAATTAGATGAAGAAAGAATTTCCGAAAGTAAATATGAGTGGCAACAAAAACTAAAAAGCTTTTCTCACCGTCAGCAGCAGCGTATTGAACAGAAAATCGAAGAAAGTATTGCCCGATTTATTCAAGAGCAACTGGCTGATCTCAGCCTGCTTTCCAATGATGATCTAGAAAGTCTGGCGCGTAATATCTGGGATGACAATAAGGCCAAACCTTTATCAGAATATACCAAACAGGTGACTCCACTGGATGTGGAAGAGTTCTTTGTCATGATCTATGAATACTGGAAAGAATTACGCCAGTCTTCTTTCATACAGGATTTAATCCTTTATGGTGTCAAAGTCTTTTATGATTTCTATAAAGATGAAAGTCTTGCAGATGTCTTCGCTGCAATTGGCTTGGAAGAAGCAGACCTGCTGAATGAAGCGGTACGTTTTTATCCAAAAGTTGTGGTCGCTTTAGATGAACATGATGTACTCGAACCGATCATTACCCTCATCCTGAAACCGTTCTATGAAAGTTCCGAGACACTCGCGACGATCGAAAAACACCTATAAAAAATAAAGCCTGTAAATCAATTCAGTATTTACAGGCGTTTGCGCATCTCATTCATTATTTTACATCATACAGATAAAAAGAAACCACGCAGGAGCGTGGTTTTTAAAATGGTGGCTATGACGAGACTTGAACTTGTGACCCCCGCATTATGAGTGCGGTGCTCTAACCAACTGAGCTACATAGCCGTAAACTGTGTGCGCATTATCTAGTGTTACTTCTGATGGGTCAAGTCTATGATCTTGAAAATAGAAGATATATGCGCGGTTTTTGCACAAAGACCTTATCAATTGTACATTTTTTAATTCAACACCTATTCTAGTCGAAATTTCTGTGCAATCTTCCTGCTTGAACTTCCCACAACACAGCTTTTGAACTTAGTGCTTTTCCTTATACGATGTGTAGGAACAGCCAATGCATGCCACCACAATCATCATAATGGCCAGAACCTGATAAATATTTAATGCTTCGCCTAAAATATACCACGCAGCCAAAGCACTAATCGCAGGTGAAGCACTGAGTAAAATCCCAAAAACATGTGCTGCCAGTCGCCTCATCGCCATGATATCCAGTAAGAAAGGAATCATGCTTGAGAACAAGGAAACAAATACACAAGTAAAGAAAACTTTATAGGAACTCATTACTAAATCTAAATGCTGGACACCAACAGGGAGAGCAAATAAAGTCGCGACTAGCATCCCGACCGCCACAGAACTTCCACCAGATGAAGCCACCCGTCGACCATAAATAATATAAAGCCCCCAACAGACAGCCGCACCTAACGCAAAGCACATGCCGAGATAACTAAAATTCTGGTTAATTCCGCCAAATGGTAATATCACTATGCCTATAAGTGCACACCCTACCCACAGCAGATCCTGCTTGCGCTTAGACATTAACATCGCAACAGCCAAAGGCCCTAACACTTCAATTGAAATGGCGATACCAACTGACATATAGGAAAAAGCTTTATAAATTAATAGATTCATGCCACTCACGAGCATGCCGTAAATCAGCAAATCGCGCCAGTTGGTCTTCCGATAGAACAATTGCCACGGCCTGAAAATAATAAACAGAAGAATAGCAGACAAGCCAAGACGAACCAGAGCGACAGTTTCTGCACCCAAAACAGGAAATAACGTTTTGGCTACGGCGGCCCCCACCTGTACAGATATCAAAGATAAAGAAGCAGCAAGAAAGGCAATGCCTTGCCTAGAATCCAGTCCTACCATGACCATACCCTGCGATGTAGAAATGCAATTTTAATTCACACATCCACGTTTAATTCTGCGATTTTATGCAAGAATGTGAGTAAATTACTCTATATTTTTCTTAGGATGAGAGATTTAATCGTGTCAGACATTTCATTGGATCAGTTTGATTATGCAATTTTAAGGCAACTACAACACGACAATAAAATGTCGCATCGAAAAATTGCTGAATTGGTGAATCTTTCTCAAGCTTCAGTACAACGGCGTATAGCCCGACTTGAAGAAGAACAGGTGATTGAAAAAAATTGTGCCGTACTTAATCCGAAAAAGTTTGGCGAAAAGATTACTTCAATTATTGAAGTCCGTTTAGCAGAAGACCGCTCTATTGTGATGGATCGGGCCAAACAATATTTTGCCAATGTCGATGAGATTCAGCAGTGCTATTTCGTCAATGGGGGCGTTTCTTTTATTATCATTATGATTTCAGACACCTTATCTCACTTTGAAGCCTTGGTACGTAAGCACTTTGCAGATAATCAGGATGTCAGAACCTATCGGACGCTGATCGTTTTAGATCGGGTGAAAGTCGGATTAGAACTATCCATTTAAAAACAGCAGATAAAAAGAGACCACGCAGGAGCGTGGTCTATAAAATGGTGGCTATGACGAGACTTGAACTTGTGACCCCCGCATTATGAGTGCGGTGCTCTAACCAACTGAGCTACATAGCCGAAAACTGTGGGCGCATTATCTTAACTTTCGCTACACACGTCAAGCACAATTTTCAAAAAATTTAAGAAGTGGGCCTATAAGCCGGGTTCTGTCGAGGACGATCATTCCTCTAGGCGTACAATCACTCATACGCTCAAGCGACCTACCCGAATCCAGCACGGGCCGTGCCTCAGGATTCCTATTTGGTCTTGCTTCAGGTGGGGTTTACCTTGCCATGAACTGTTACCAGACACGCGGTGCGCTCTTACCGCACCCTTTCACCCTTACCTAATCCTACCTAGCCTCCCTTTATTAAAGGGAGGAACGGAGGGATTGGCGGTCTACTCTCTGCTGCACTTGCCGTCGGCTTTCGCCGCCCAGGCGTTACCTGGCACCTTGCCCTTTGAAGCCCGGACTTTCCTCCCCTGTTTCAGTCACGGAGACCTCCACAGCAGCGACCGTCCGGCCCACTTCGTGGCGCATCTTACCAAAGTTCGCTGTTAATTGCTCGCATTTTTTTGTGCAGTCAGTTTTTTATATTTCTCCATCAACTCATCATGAGATTCCACATGTTGAGGATCCAGAGGAATACAATCGACTGGGCAAAATAACTGACACTGTGGCTGATCATGGTGTCCAATACACTCGGTACAGAGTGCTGGATTAATCTCATAAATCAGCTCACCCATATAGATGGCGTCATTGGGACAGACAGGTTCACAGACATCGCAGTTAATGCATTCATCTGTAATATATAAAGACACGTTACCAACCTTGTTGATGTTTACGTTCAAAGGCCTCGACCACAACGGCAGGCACAAATTTGTTTACATCACCTTTTAAACGGGCAATTTCTCTCACCAGTGTCGATGAAATAAATGAATATTGCTCAGATGGAGTTAAAAATACCGATTCAAAATGAGGATCAAGCTGACGGTTCATATTCGCCAGTTGAAATTCATATTCAAAATCTGAAATTGCTCTTAAACCACGAAGTACTGCTGTCGCACGCTGTTCACGGAAAAAATTGACCAACAAGCCATCAAAACCAACAAACTCAACATTGTTCAAATGACTGAGTGATGCTTTTGCCAATTCAACACGCTCTTCTAAACTAAATACCGGATTTTTATGATGACCAATCGCAATGGCAACCACAACTTCATCAAACATTTTTGATGCTCTTGCAACCAAATCAACATGTCCATTGGTTATTGGATCGAAAGTCCCCGGATAAATCACACGTGTTTTAGACATGCGGTGTACTCTAGTGAATGAGATAAGGTGCGTATTTTAACAAATCTTCAGCCTAAACGCGAAATTCCTAAACATTGGAAAAAGATTGCGTTTTGCGGCACAATAGAGGCAATTGTGGAAGTTTGAATTATGGCGCAAGCAACAGTTGTAAAAAAACATAATGGTGGCACGATTGCTCAAAACAAAAGAGCGCGCCACGATTACTTTATCGAAGAAAAATTTGAAGCAGGCATGTCCCTCCAAGGTTGGGAAGTAAAGTCTCTACGTGCTGGACGTATGAGCTTGACGGAAAGTTATGTCATTTTTAAAAATGGTGAAGCCTTTTTATTTGGTTCACAAATTCAGCCGTTATTGTCTGCATCAACACATGTGGTTCCAGAAGCAACGCGTACCCGTAAGTTGCTCTTGTCTCGTCGTGAGCTGGAAAAACTATTAGGTGCGGTGAATCAAAAAGGTTATTCGTGCGTACCATTGGCATGTTACTGGAAAGGTCATCTGGTCAAGCTTGAAATTGCACTGGTAAAAGGTAAGCAATTACATGACAAGCGTGCAACTGAAAAAGATCGTGACTGGCAACGTGATAAAGCACGTATATTGCACAAATAAAAAAAACCTCCGATCAATGGAGGTTTTTTTCAATCTTTAACTTATACGTGTTTGAGTCTTAACTCTGCCAAATATTGGCCAAACTTGCGTGCTGTTTCCAGGTCACCTTCGGGTGGTGTCACCTCAACACTGGCATTGTCAGATTGCGTCATTAATCCTAAAAAACTCGACATACGGTTAATATCGGATTGACCACGTCCAGTCGGCATAAACGGTAAACCAGCCCATAACATGCCATGCTGCATTGCAAATAAATTAATCTGCTGCAACACAGCCAGCTTATCACCACTGAGTCCACCGCCATTGGTAAAACCAGCAGCCAGTTTGCCTTGCCATGTACGTGCCAACCAGCGTTTAGACGAATCTTCCATAAACTGTTTCAAGGCAGAGGTGAGGCTTCCCATATAAGTTGGGCAGCCCATAACAATCACATCTGCCTGATCAAGCAAGTCCCATTGAGGTGCAGCCACGGACAACAGATGCACTTCAGCACCCGCCTGTTCTGCCCCTTGAGCAATGTATTGCGCAACTTTGGCTGTATGCCCATAAGGACTATGATAAACCACACAAACTTTAACTTGGGGAGTAATTTGCTCAATAACAGACATGGAAAATTTAAAAACCAATGAATTAGATCAAGTTTAACATTTTTAAATGCGACAAGGCCAATCGACAATGCAATGGCGGCAATTTATTGCATAAATACAAAGCTTGCCATGCGACCAGTTTTGGCATCACGGCGATGAGAAAAATAATCCTCAGCTTGCTGATACGAGCACTGATCACCACCAATAATAGTTTCCACGCCTAAACGCTTTAAAATAAAACGTGCAATGGCATAGAGATCAGCCTGATATTTACCCTCAGCCTGACCTGCAATAAATGCAGATTCCAGCTCAGGATATTTCTCACAGAAAGCCGCTTTGACCTCTGCCCCAACCTCAAAACAAGGCTGGCTAATAGCTGCCCCCAACCATGCCCAAGTCGGTTGGGATTTCATTTCAGCAACCGTATTTTCCACAATTCCTGCGGCTAATCCGCGCCAGCCTGCGTGTAGATTGGCAACTTCTGTACCTTCGGCATTTCCCAACACCACAGGAAGACAATCGGCAGTCATCATCATTAAGGCATGGCCTACACGTTGTGTGACCAGACCATCGCCTTCAAGAGCAACGAATGGAACTTGTTCATTCACGGTATGACAAATGGTGCTGTGGGTTTGCGTCATCCATGTGATTTTATCCACACCGAATGCAGACAATTGGTTCAGCAAGATCATACGATGTTGCTGGACGCGCTGTGCATCATCATTGACATGCAAAGCCAAATTAAACCCAGACAGACTTTGATTCGGTGTCGCTACTGTTTCTGGATGTGCAATGCGTGTTTGCCCGACAAAAACACCTTTAGGCAGACCTTGTACAAATTCCATAAATATCTCCTGAGCTATATTTCCTACCCTCAACCTCTCCTAAAAGAAGAGGGAGCTTAAAGTACTGTAGGGCATTAAATTCACGACAGTCTCCCTCCTTAAAGGAGGGAGACTTAGAGGGAGGTAGCGCTTTACTTAATAGGCTTCATTTTCACTGCGAAGCACTTCAACCAATTGAGTAAAGTCTTCTGGCCACGGCGCTTCAAACATCATTTCTTCGCCTGTACGCGGATGCACCAACCCAAGTTTGGCTGCATGTAAGGCCTGACGCTTAAAGCTACGTAACATATCTGTTAATTTCGCTGAAGCACCTGCGGGGAAGCGCACACGATTGACATATACTGGATCACCGACCAAACCATGTCCCAAATAGCTGAAATGGACACGGATCTGGTGGGTACGCCCTGTTTCAAGCTGTGCCTGTACACGAGTAAAGTCACGGAAGCGCTCTTTCACATTATAATGTGTCACGGCATCACGACCGCCCGGTAAGATCGCCATTTTGACACGATCCACTGGATGACGTTTGATCGGCTCATCAATGGTGCCACCCGCAATAATATTGCCATACGCAACCAGATCATAAACGCGATAAACCGTTTTCTTAGCCAATTGTTTGCTTAACGAAAATTGCGCTTCCAGATTTTTAGCAACTACCAGTAAGCCACTGGTGTCTTTATCGATACGATGTACCAGACCAGCACGAGAAAGTTCGGCAAGTTTTGGCTCATGATAAAGCAGTGCATTTACCAAGGTACCTGTCGGATTCCCTGCACCTGGATGCACCACCATACCCACTTCTTTATTGATCACGATGATATCGTCATCTTCATAGACAATATTTAAAGGAATATTTTCAGGTTGGCTTGAAGTTTGCGCTTCAAGTTCAACTTCAAGCGTGAGTAGCTCATTTCCTTCACAGCGGTACTTTGGCTTAACAATGTTACCATTTACCAACAGATGACCATCTTTCATCCATTGTTTGAGTTTTTCCCGTGAAAACTCGCTCCACACCAATGCGGCAACCTGATCAATACGTTGCCCTAAATAGTTTTCATCGAGTTGAATTTGCAACGATAAACGTGTTGCAGTTGAGTCAGAATTATGATTATCTGCATCGACAGAATCTTCGAGTAAGAAATCTGTTTCAGAGATGTTTGAATTGGAAGATTGTGCTGAAGTCATTTGATGATCGGTACAAAAATGGTTTAATAGCACCATTGTAGCTCATTGCCCAGAATAACAGAGGAGTTTTTATGTCGCTACCACGTTATAAAATTACGGTGCTTGCACTATCTTTAGGTGTAGCGTCTGCATTTGTGGGCTGTAGCAGCAATCCAAGTAAGAAAGAAGTGGTTGATAAAGGACCACAATCAAGTGAACAAGTTTATTTCGAAAAAGCGCAAAAATCACTTGAGCGTAATCAATATACCGATGCGGTTAAATCACTTGAAGCGTTAGATACCTACTATCCAACGGGTCAATATACTCAACAGGCACAGCTTGAGCTTCTCTACGCGAAATTCAAACAAAAAGATTATGAAGGTACGATTGCGCTTGCAGAGCGTTTTATTCGTTTAAATCCTCAACATCCAAATGTTGATTATGCTTACTACGTTCGTGGTGTAGCCAACATGGAAATGAATTACGACAGCTTGATTCGCTACACTTCACTCCAGCAATCACACCGTGATGTGAGCTATGTCAAAGTGGCTTATCAAAACTTTGTCGACCTGATCCGTCGTTTCCCAAGTAGCCAATATTCAGTTGATGCCGCACAGCGCATGAAATTTATTGGTCAGGAACTTGCTGAAAGTGAAATGAATGCAGCACGTTTCAATATTGAACGTAAAGCATGGTTGGCTGCTGCTGAACGCGCACAATGGGTGATTGAACATTATCCACAAACTCCGCAAACACCTGAAGCTTTAGCAACTTTGGCATATAGCTATCAAAAACTTGGTGATCAGGCGACTTCTCAACAATACGTTGAAATCCTAAAACTGAACTATCCAAATTTAGTGAAATCAAATGGTGAAGTTAATTTACGTGCAGCACGTAAAGAAGGAAGCTGGGTCAATCGTGCGACTTTAGGTTTATTAGGACGTGAGTCTCAAACTGTAGAAGTCAAAGATGAAGCCAGTGGTGAGTCTGAACAACGCAGTTTAACCAACCGCTTAAGTTTTGGTTTACTGGGCAAGCCAGCGACTGAACAATCCGCTGCGCCAGAACCTGTGGCCGCTCCAGAAGCACCAGCAAACGCAGAAAAACCAAGCTGGAAAAATCGTTTAAGCTTTGGTCTATTAGATAAGCCAGAAGCAAAAACAACGGCTGAGGATGATGCTGCAAACTAATTTGCAATCATCTGATACACCAAACAGGCAAGTCTCCCTTGCCTGTTTTTTATTTTATGCAACAATGATTCCTGACATTTTTGCAGTGCAATAATGTTTTACTCCCTGTCTGAAATGGTTAAACGCACATGGCAATTCCACAGCATACGATTGATCAAATTTTAGATCGAACTGACATTGTCGATTTGATCGGTCAACGTGTGAAGTTAAAAAAGACGGGGCGTACCTACTCTGGCTGTTGTCCATTTCATCAGGAAAAATCGCCTTCTTTCCACGTCTATCGTGACAAGCAGTACTATCACTGCTTCGGTTGTCAGGCCAATGGGAATGCCATCCGCTTCCTGATGGATATCGACGGTCGTAACTTTGTTGATGTAATGAAAGAGCTGTCCAATAAGACAGGTGTCGACCTCCCCAAAGATAATCACGACAATAAAAAACTCTCTTATAAACGTAGCCCGCAACAAGCTGCTGCACCTCAGCCAGTAAAACCAGCACCAGAAAATCCAGTCGCACCACCCGTAGTCGATGAATTTATCGATGGACATTTTGTCGATATGGATCGTGTGATGGATGATCCTTTTGCCCAGTTTGATCCATCATTCAACATGGATGAACAGGTACAGGAAGGTAATCTTTATGATTTGCTAGAGAATGTGGCGCAGTTTTATGAACGCCAGTTACCGAACAGTCAGAAAGCTCAACACTATTTCAGACAACGTGGCCTCTCGGCACAAACCATTCAATTCTGGCGTTTAGGTTATGCACCAGAAGACTGGCAGCATCTTGAAAAAGCTTTTCCACAAGATATTGAAGGCTTAAAACAGCTTGGCCTGATTCGATCGAGCGACAGTGGTCGGGATTTTAACTTATTACGTGAACGGGTTATTTTCCCGATTCGTGATCATAAAGGTCGCGTGGTCGGTTTTGGTGGTCGTGCGCTCAATGACGAAATTAAACCCAAATACATTAACTCGCCTGACTCTGAAGTGTTCCATAAAAACCAGTTGCTTTATGGTCTATACGAAGGCCGTAAACTGAAAGCCAATGACTGGTTGATGGTGGAAGGCTATATGGATGTGATTGCCTTACAGCAATACGGTATCAATGGCGCTGTCGCAACGCTTGGAACAGCCAGTAATGCGGATCACTTAACCACGCTATTCAAACAAAATTCTAGAATTACCATTGCCTTTGATGGTGATGCCGCAGGACAAAAGGCCGCGCGACGTACCTTGGAAATCGCACTACCACTACTCAATGATGGTCGTGAATTAAAATTCTTTGTTTTGCCCAATGAGCATGATCCTGACTCACTGATCCGCCGTGAAGGGCTGGAAAATTTCCAGAAATTGCTGCAACAAGCGCCCCTGTTATCCGACTTTGTATTTGCCCATTTAACTGGACAGCATGATGTCAGCACACCTGAAGGCAAAAGTCTGGTGATGGGTGAACTGCGTGAATTGACTGAATTATTGCCTAAACATGGTTCATTCCGTTATTTGTTGAGTCAATCTTTCCGTGAAAAGCTAGGATTAGGGAAACGTTTTACCCCCCAAGTCAGTCATGATGCCTCCTTATCTTTTAACATTCAGACCAAAGATGAAGATTTCGCAGTAGCGATTTTGATGCACCACCCCTTCTTGTACATTCATTTTGAAGAATTACGTGCGGTGATTGATCAGGATGAACTATTAGCAAAAATTTTAGCTGTATTGAATATCGTCTTTGATGAATTGCCTGATGATCAGGAACTGGCAACCTATTATGTGCTGGGTGCATGTAGTAGTTATAGTCACGAACTGGCTGATATTATGCAACGCACCAATATTCAATCATTAACTCAAGCACCTGAAATTGCAGATAAACTTGCCAAAGAATACGCATTGGGATTACAAGAAAAATATCTGCGATTAAAACTTAAATCACCCATTTCTTTGATCGAATCACGCAATTTACGTCAGCAATTAAATGAACTGACCAAACAGATTAGTTTGCGATTGCTATCTTAGCACCGCAAACTTACTGTCTCGGTTTACGTTCATGCTCGAACACGTCTTGTAAATGCTGCTGTAGCCATTCGAAATAATCAGGATTTTCTGCTTTAGCGGCTTCTCTTAACAAGATTGAAGTCGGATGCATTAACTTTTGTGTTAAACGATGCGCAAACTCCTGTAACACCTGCTCTGCGGCATGACCATGCTGTAATGATTCCATCGCATGAGCCAGCTCTTTTTGGCTTACTTCTTCGCTATGCTGGCGATAGGCCTGAATCGTACCACTCGCCTCTTTGACTTTTTGCTGGGTCATCAATTGGGTTGCCAATTGATTAACCATAATCTCGGCTTCAACCGCAGCTTGACGACGTTGTGCCAGATTTTCATCAATCACACTTTGCAAATCATCAACGCCATACAAATACACGTTATCCAGTGATTCAACTTTCGGGTCAATATCACGTGGCACGGCCAGATCGACCATGAGCATCTGTTGATAGCGGCGTTTTTTCAATGCCGTTTTGACGTCTGAATATTCAATCACTTGATGCAAACTACCTGTACAACTTGAGATAACGTCTGCTCGATGCAAATTCTGTGCAAGTTCCGTAAAAGGAATAATTTCAACATCGACCTGATGGGCAATTTCCTGTGCCAGAATATCTGCACGTTCGCGGCTACGGTTACAGATCAGAATCTTCGCTACACCCATTTCCGCAAGGTGTTTAGCGACTAAACTATTCATTTCCCCCGCAGCCACAACCATCACAGTCAATTTTTCTGGACGACTAAACACTTGCAAGGCCAACTGAGCAACCGCATAACCCATTGAAACTGCATGACTTCCGACAGAGGTTTCAGAACGAACCCGCTTGGCTGCGTAAAAGGCATATTCAAAGACACTATTCAGCTCAGGTGAAACCGTTTCGGCATCTTTTGACAGCGCCAGAGCACTTTTCACCTGCCCTAAAATCTGAGGTTCGCCCAGCATCAACGAGTCTAAACCACTAGCAACACGCATCAAATGTGTAACAGCCTGAGCATTCTCGTAACGATAAACATGATGAATTAACTGTTTTACATCAATATTATTCACTTGGGCCAGCCAGTTCAGGACGCTATCCGCATCTTCTGTCATGGCATACACTTCGGTACGGTTGCAAGTCGACACCACCACAAGATCATTTAAGGATGACTTCTGGTTTTGTTCAAGCAATAGCGCAGCTAATCGCTCTGCATTGAAAGCAATTTGTTCACGAAGTTCAACAGAAGCTGTTTGATGGTTGACACCCAATGCAAAGAAAGACATATCAGATCATCATTTCGCTAAATTTATGTTATTGTGCAACATCGGTGTCATAAAAAGCATTACTTTGGATCAATAAAAATTGCGTCAGCTATATCGCCGTACCCTTTTTAGCGGCAAGACGATTAGACGGTATTCTACCACAATCTTGTTGTTAGGTAGCATGAGCTCTTATGTCTCTGCACAAGCAATACACGACATGTATGCAGAGAACAGCTTTGAAAATGCTTTACAACAGAGCATGGTTGCTGAATTTTCTCTTGCTTATGATGATATTGCAACCGCTCTACACAATTATACTGTGCTTGCGATTCGTAGTAATTCAACCACAATCAAGCAGCGCGCCTTAGATGTTGCCTTAGAATATAATGACTTACAGTCTGCCTTAGACATCGCAACGCATTGGGTTGAGCAAGAGCCTAAAGATGTACCCGCACTATTTTATTTATCGCATATCGCACTCAAAACGCATGAGTACGAGCTTGCGGCAAAAACATTGGATAAAATTTTAAATATTGATCCAACGGCTGATCTGGAAGAAATTTTAGCCGGGATTGCCCCTGAACAGGCACAAGACCGCGAAGTCCTCTTAAATGCCCTGCGTGCTAGCGAAGAACGTAATAATCCCTCTATTCTAGCCTTGATTGCAGGTTTAGAAGCACAAGATGGCTTATACGAGCAAGCGCTCAAAAATATTAATCGAGCCTTACGAAAACGCTCAAAAACCACCAGTTTCATTTTAATGAAAGCCAATCTGCTCATGGCTTTGCAAGATGATGAAGAAACACAAAAATGGTTTGCAAAGGCAAGTCGAAAAAATAAAAACAATATTGATATTCGTCTGGCAGAAGCACGCTATTACATTCAAATCAATCAGCAACAGCAAGCTTTAGACAAACTTGAAGATATCATTAAAGATCATCCTAAAGCGGAAGAAGCCCTGTTTATTGCAGGTTTGACCAGTATTGACTTGAAGCAATATGAAAAAGCCGAGCAATATCTGGTAGAGCTGCGTTCATCTGCCAAATATCAAAATGAAGCCTATTACTATCTGGCAATCAATGCTCAGCGCAAACAGCATTATGAGACAGCAAAGGCTTATTATCGTCTGGTAGATGGCAGCCTTTATATCGTCTCCCGACGTAATATGATTGCAATTTTTGAGAAACAGGACCAACTCAATGATGCCTTACGCTTCCTGACGCAGGAACGTGTTAACTATCCTCAACATGCCAGTTTCCTGTATCAGGCACAGGCCGATATTTTAAAGAAAATGGATAATAAAAAGGCTGCTTTGGCTTTGCTGGATGAAGCCATCAAGAATTTACCTGATGATCCTGAACTGATTTATGCTGAAGTCCTGTTACTCGATCCATATACAGATCGAGACAAACTCGACAAAACCTTGAAGCAGTTGCTCATTCTTGAACCTAATAGCCCAACCTATCTGAATGCGTATGCCTATACGTTGGCCTTGCAAAACCGTCGCCTTAAAGAAGCACGTAAATATGCAGAGCTAGCGCTGGACTTTGCCCCTGAACAGGCATCAATCCTCGATACACTGGGCTACATCGCCTTCTTGCAAAATGACTTTGATACTGCTGCCAAAGTTTTAGGTCAGGCTTATTCACTCAGTCAAAATGTGAATATTGGCGTTCGCTATGCCAAAGCATTGTATATGCAGGGTGCACTCACGCAATTTAGCGAGGTGTTACAGCAATTGAAACAAAAACATGCCAATGCCCCACAATTACAACAGCTTGATAGCTTAATCTTACCCATCACTGTAAAAAAGAGTTAAATCCATGCGCGTGTTTTCAAAATTATGCTTTGCCGTGTGTAGCAGTAGCATTTTATTTTTAACGGGTTGTCAGAGTTTGAGCCAGCCGAATAAAGTGATGACTTCGCCACAAGTACAAGATGAAAATAATTTTAACCTGCAAGGCAAGATTGGTGTGCGCACACCACAACAGTCCGGCAGCGCATTTTTCACGTGGGTACAACAACAAGATCAATTTGATATTGAATTAACCGGTATTCTCGGCGTGGGGAAAACCCAGATTGAAGGCAAACCTGGGCAAGTCACTTTAAATAGTGCTAAAACGGGCTTGATTACGGCAGCAACACCAGAAGAGTTACTTGAAAAAGCAACAGGTTGGCAAGCACCGATTATGCATCTTGCTTACTGGATTCAAGCGAAACCAGCAACTCAGAATGCTCAAGTGAATAAAGATGAGCAAAATCGTCTTAAACAATTGATTGAAGATGGCTGGACGGTAGATTTTAGTTATAACGATGCTCAAACGCTTCCGAATAAGCTTTTGTTGAAGCAAGCACTTGCAGAAGGCAAAGAAAACCGTATTACAATGGTGATTCAAAACCGATAATTTTTTAGATTATTTTTTATGATTAGAGTGCCTTCCCCAGCCAAGTTGAATTTATTTCTGCACATCACGGGTCGTCGTGAAAATGGTTACCATGAATTACAGACCATTTTTCAGTTGATTGATTTATACGACTGGATGACTTTTGAACCGCATGCAGAAGAAAATATTCAGATTGAAGGTCTGGCAGAAGTACAGCTCGAACAGAATTTAATCTATCGCGCCGCACAGCTCTTACGTCCGCATGCAAAAAAACCATGTGGACTGAATATTCGGATTGAAAAAAATATTCCGATGGGTGCTGGGCTGGGTGGCGGTTCATCTAATGCTGCAACAACCCTGATTGTACTGAATCAGCTCTGGCAATGTGACTTAACTGAACAGCAACTTGCCGACTATGGCGTGCAACTGGGTGCAGATGTCCCGATCTTTGTTTTTGGTCGTAATGCATGGGCAGAAGGGATCGGTGAACATTTATCATTCATAGACTTAGCTCAAAAAAAATTCATAATCCTGAAACCTGACTGTTTTATCAGCACTCAACAGCTTTTTTCGCAAAAAACATTGACAAGAGACTCTAAGATCACTAAATTTTGCGCCTATCAGATAGAACCTTCTAATTTTGGAAATAACTTTGAACCTCTGGCTCGACAGTTGTATCCCGAAGTAGATGAAGCAATGCAATATTTAGATCAGTTTGGTCTAGCAAAGCTTACAGGTACAGGTGCTTGTGTTTTTATTGAAGTAACCAGTGAAATGGATACAACGCAAATTTTGCAAAACTCGCCTTGTAAATCTTACTTGGTCAACAGTTTAGCAGAGTCTCCGTTAAGACATTTCTCAGTTACACGTTAGGGGCGTCGCCAAGTGGTAAGGCACCGGGTTTTGATCTCGGCATCCGTTGGTTCGAATCCAGCCGCCCCTGCCAATTTTCACCTGTAGATGTATATGTAATAGGGGCGTCGCCAAGTGGTAAGGCACCGGGTTTTGATCTCGGCATCCGTTGGTTCGAATCCAGCCGCCCCTGCCATTACATATCATCAAATTTAGGGGCGTCGCCAAGTGGTAAGGCACCGGGTTTTGATCTCGGCATCCGTTGGTTCGAATCCAGCCGCCCCTGCCATATCTTTAGACAGACTTGTTTTGTATCGATATTTGCTCAAATATATTGACATTGTCATATAAAACGATTAAAGTTCTGCCGCATTAGGGGCGTCGCCAAGTGGTAAGGCACCGGGTTTTGATCTCGGCATCCGTTGGTTCGAATCCAGCCGCCCCTGCCATATAATAGATTGTTTCCAAATTACCCGTTGGAAAAATTAAAAATTTTTCCCTTGCGCTCGGTCGAAGCATAGCTTCGCTTAACCCTCGCTCAGGTGCTTCATGCCCAATCTTGTCGTTTTTAGTGGAAGTGCTCATCCACAGTTCGCCCAAAAAGTCGTAAGCCATTTACATATCCCACTCGGTGCTGCTTCTGTAAGCAAGTTCTCTGATGGGGAAATTTCAGTTGAAATTACTGAAAATGTTCGTGGTAAAGACGTTTTTATCGTTCAATCTACTTGTGCCCCTACCAATGATAACCTGATGGAAATCCTGGTAATGGCTGATGCTTTGCGTCGTGCAAGTGCTGGTCGTATCACTGCAGTGATTCCTTACTTCGGTTATGCACGTCAGGACCGTCGTCCGCGTTCTGCCCGTGTACCAATTACTGCGAAAGTTGTTGCAGACATGCTTACAACTGTTGGTATTGACCGTGTGGTAATGATTGACTTACACGCAGACCAAATTCAAGGCTTCTTCGATATCCCTGTTGACAACATTTACGGTACGCCAGCATTACTTGCTGACTTACGTCAACAACAACATCACAATCTCGTTGTGGTTTCACCTGACGTTGGTGGTGTTGTTCGTGCCCGTGCTGTTGCTAAACAAATGGGTGATATCGATTTAGCAATCATCGATAAACGTCGCCAAAAAGCAAATGAATCACAAGTGATGCATTTGATTGGTGATGTAAAAGATCGTGACTGTGTCATCGTTGATGACATGGTAGATACAGCAGGTACGCTTTGCAAAGCTGCCGATGCACTAAAACAGTTTGGTGCTCGCCGTGTTGTTGCTTATGCAACTCACCCTGTTTTATCTGGCAAAGCCATTGATAACCTTCGTAACTCTGTCATTGATGAATTGGTTGTTACTGACACCATTCCTCTTTCAGATGAAGCATTGAGCTTAGGCAAAATTCGCCAAGTTTCTGTTGCTAGCATGGTTGCTGAAACAATTCGTCGTATCAATAACGAAGAATCTATTAGCGCAATGTTCGATAGTTATCTATAATAGCCCAGCTTTTTTCTTAAACCCTAGCTCGCTAGGGTTTTTCTATCACTAAACTGGTCGCAAGTTTAGTTACTTAAACTCCAATGAGGATATGCCCATGGCAAACTTCGTATTAAACGCTCAAGCACGTGAAGCTGCACTACAAGGGAAAGGTGCGAGCCGCCGCCTTCGTCACGCAGCACAAATTCCAGCAATCATCTATGGTGGTAGCGCTGAGCCTGTAACAATCACTTTAGAGCTTCGTGAAATCACTAAAGCTTTAGAAAACAACGCTTTCTTCGAAGAAGTTATCGAAATCAAAATCGGTGACAAAGTTGAAAACGTTAAAATCCAAGCGTTACAACGTCACCCAGCTAAAAACACTCCTATGCACGCTGACTTCAAACGCGCATAAGTGTTAAAGGCGTAAATTAGTGTCAAATATTTCGCTAATTGTTGGTTTGGGTAATCCTGGAAAGGAATATACCCAAACCCGCCATAATGCAGGTTTCTGGTTCGTTGAACAGCTTGCAGACCGTTATGGCATTTCCCTAAAAGCTGATCCAAAATTTCATGGATACAGCGGTCGTGGTCAAATTGAAGGTCATGACGTTCGTTTATTACTTCCTACCACTTTTATGAACCGTTCTGGTCAAAGTGTTGCCCCTTTCGCCAAATTTTATCAGGTTGCACCAGAAGCAATTTTAATTGCCCATGATGAACTGGATATGGATCCTGGCGTAATCCGTTTAAAGACGGGTGGCGGACACGGCGGACATAATGGTCTCCGTGATATCGTTCCTCATATTGGTGCTAATTTCCATCGCTTACGCATTGGAATTGGACATCCAGGTTCCAAAGAACGTGTTTCTGGTCATGTGCTCGGCAAAGCTCCTAGCAGTGAACAAGCTTTAATGGATGCAGCAATTGATCATGCCCTATCAAAAGTGAAAATGCTTGTTGATGGACAAGTTTCACAGGCAATGAATCAAATTAACGCTTACAAATCCGCTTAAACTGAATTGTTGATCAATCACGCTTGCCATATTGCATTTTTAAGCGCAAAATGCGCATCAAACCGCCCATAGCCCGCGGAAAACGTGACAAGTCAACCATAAGATATTGATCTTAGGTCTTACTCAGGAGACGCTAGCCATGCTATCTCGTTTATTAAAATGTAAAATTCACCGTGCAGTTGTGACTCATGCAGAGCTTCATTATGAAGGTTCTTGTGCAATTGATGGCGTATTAATGGACTTAGCAGGGATTCGTGAATACGAAGAAATCCACGTATGGAACGTCACTAATGGCAAACGTTTCACCACTTACGCAATTCGCGGTGAAGACGACTCAGGCATCATTTCAGTGAATGGTGGCGCAGCACATCAAGCTGATGTCGGTGATTTAGTGATTATTGCAACTTTCGGTGACTTCACTGAAGTTGAAGCAAATCTTCATAAACCACGCCTCGTTTATGCAAACCCAGACAACACAGTGAATCACACAGCAAACTGTATTCCTGTGCAAATTGCATAAGCAATAAAACAGATTCCTAAAAAGCCATGCCTTGCCATGGCTTTTTTATTGACTCAACAAATATTACCTCCCTACATACAAAAACACTTAAAAATCAGCTCATGTTTTACGCAACCCCACTTGTAAAACCGTGCTAGGCCTTATTCAATAAATAGACAATAACGATAATTTGAATAATATGGATATTCTTAACATCCTGAACAAAACAGCACTGTTTAATGAACTCGATCACAGTGCCTTAGCCTCCCTAACAACGCATTGTCATATTCGTTATTTACAAACAGGACAGCAGCTTTACTGTGTCAATGATCTGGCTGATCATGTTTATGTGATTGCTTATGGACGTATAAAATTCACCACACCTGCGGGTTTACTGACCTATTATGGGCGGAATGAAATCGTGGGTGAAACAGGTGTTATTTCTAACCAGCCTCATCATGGTACAACCAATGCAGTGCGTGATACTGCACTGGTCGGCATTCCGCAACAGCAATTCATTGAATTTATTAATCAGCACCCGAAAGTATTATTTGCCTTGTCTCGCTTGATTATTCATCGATCCCAACCCGATCAGCAACTCACTCATGCCATGGGACATAGTCGTACCCTTTCCGTCATTCCTGTCTCTTCACAAATTCCAGCCACTCACCTTGCAGAAAAGCTGACAGAACACCTGCAACGCTGGCCACAAGTTCGTCTAGTCACAGCCGCGCATGTGGATGCCTTATTTGGAGCAGGATTTAGTCAAACCCCGCTCGACTATGGCGCGGATGATCTTCAGCTGCGCCAATGGTTAGCCAGTCTGGAAGAAAAACATTGCTATGTACTATATGCCGCTGATAGCAATGAAGATGAATGGTCTAAACGCTGTTTACATCAGGCAGATCGTATTTTAATTTTGGCAGAAGCCAATCAAACCCCAACTCATACCAAATTAGTTGAGGTGTTAAATCAACATGACTGGCAAAGCCCTATCGAGTTAGTCCTACTCCGTTCTGAAGGTGATCCTTCCCCACATACCCTGATCTGGAAACAGCTCTATCATGCCCGCGCCCATTATTTTATTCATCCTTGGGCTCAGGCTGATATCTGTGCGGTTGCCCGTCAGATTTCCAGTCAAGGCGTCGGTTTAGTGCTGGGTGGTGGTGGCGCACGGGGTTTTGCTCATATTGGTCTGATTCGTGCACTGGAACAATTACACATTCCGATTGATATTGTTGGTGGTACCAGCATGGGCGCCTTTGTTGCTGCCCTTGTGGCTTGTGGATTTGATAGTGTTGAGATGACCCATATTGCTTATGAAACTTTTGTAGCACGTAACTATCTCAATGATTACACCATGCCACGCGTCTCATTGATTCGGGGCCAACGTTTCCATAGTCGCTTGCATGCCATTTTTGGACATCGGCGAATTGAGGAACTCCGACAAACCTATTACTGCATTTCCACCAACCTCACCACAGGTCAAGCAGTGATTCATGATCAAGGTGAACTTGCGACTTGGGTCGGAACCAGTATGAGTGTACCCGGCGTTGCGCCACCTGTGGCTTGGCATGAAAACCTGCTCTGTGACGGAGGTGTGATCAATAACCTTCCCACCGATGTGATGCAAAATCTGGAAAGAGGTACCATCATTGCCAGTAATGTCAGTTTGCATGATGATATTCGAGTGCCGGGTATTGGTCTGGAAGAACCGGATCAAAGTGCGCTACTCAACTGGAATAAAATTATTAAAGATAAGCTATTACATGCACCCAAACTGGCAGAAATCCTGATGCGCACGGCAACTTTAGCCAGCGATACCATGATTCAAACCGCAGCGATTGAGCGGGCAAATTTGCATGTGCGTATGCCCATTGCTGGCATTGGCATGTTTGACTGGCATAAACTGGATGAACTGGTTGAACGTGGTTATGACCATGCGCTAGAAATGTTAGTCCCAATTCGAGAAACACTTCCCTATTCTTGATTGAGGCTTTACGATCCAGCAACAGATGACTGAATCTGGTAACGACCCAGTAAAGTATCTAAATAGTGATAAGTTTCTGGATCTAATTGCTGCATATAGCCATCCAGAATACGATGACATTGTCGCTGTTTATCGATCGGCATACGACGCATAATATCGAAAGTCACTTCCCACTGTGAACGCAATAATGACGCATAAGCAATATGATGCAGCACCTGCTCATCAATTTGTGCAATTGCCAATGCGACCGCTTCCCTTGCCTCATCTTGCATATAATTGACGATCACCAGCATATCTGCCCATAAATCACAGCGGTCAGCCGCTTCCACAATGCTTTGGATAATTTCAACACGTCTTAAGGCTGGCAAATTGGCAACAAAATCTTGTGCATGTGCAGATAAACATGCCACCACAGGCAACATATCTTCCCACAATTGGTCTTCCTGAGTGGCCTGAATAATGGCATTGATCACAGGCTCACCTTGCTGAACAGCTAAATCACCTAGCTCCTGCTTGAGCCCATAACTGATGTAACTCATCAAGGCCAATACTTTGGGCCACAACAAACGCTGTGCGGGATCACCAATAATCAATAAAGCCTTTTCAATTCTCTCTCGGGGTAAGACATGCACCAAATGATCAATCTGTTCCCTTGATTCAATATAAAAAGCGATTTCCAATAAATCACTTTCATTCTCTACAATCTGCGCCACATCCTGTAACACCGCGTCAGATAACATACTGACAAAACGCCCTATGGTGACAAAATCCCGTTGTTCGAGCAGAACTTGGGTAATATCGGTAATCTGATGAGTCGTCAGGTAACTCAGTAGCTCTCTCGCCAAGCGTGGATCCAGATACACCGCAATTGCTGCAATCGTTTTTGCAGGTAAATGCTTGGCAATACGGTATGAGCTTTCAGTGGAGAGATACACTGCAATTTGCGCCACAATAAAAGGCTCTAAAAAATGCTTCACCCAGAAAATACTGATCCAGCGTGGCAACCAGTTCACCCATGTTGCTAAATGACGAAAACGACTTTTTTGCTGGCTTTGCAATAACTCTAATATCGCAAAACGAAATTGCCTGAGGTTTTCAGGGGCCAGAACCTGCATAAAGGCCAATTGTTGCTCTGGTACATTCAGGATTCGAGCAAGTTTAATGATTTCGGCCTGCACAGCGAGACGCGTCATAACATTGCTCCATCATGATTTGGGCTTAAATAACCAGCGTAGAAAAAACGGGATTTGATACAGCCGTTGATTCATTTTCTGATCTTCATTTTCTATAGTTTGGCGTAATTGCTGATTGAGCCAAGCCAAATCCTGTTGAGACAATTGTGAAAATGCTTTTAGGCTCATAACAGGTCGATGTAATTGTTGTGCCAGTTGTTCTAATTCGGTTTTCTCCGCCTTTTCCATATAGCGCTTACTCCGCATTATTGTTGTTTTATCTTTTCAGTGTATGCCCAATTCAAATGGATTGCCAGTTTCACAGATCAGGAAAAAAATTTGCACTACGTCTCAGCAATTTTCTTCATTTTTATAGAACGATACATTCTATAAAAAGTTCCCTTTTCACTTAAAAATCTGGCTATAATCGAAGGACATCGCTTCAGGGCGGGGTGAAATTCCCCACCGGTGGTAAGTCAGGCATGACCATAAAATGACCTGACCAGCCCACGAGCCTGTATATATTTTTATATACTCGCAGATTTGGTGAGATACCAAAGCCGACGGTATAGTCCGGATGAAAGAAGACGAAACCACCGAAACACTCTTTTGGGTTGTTTTTGTGCACGCTTATTTTTACATCAGTCCTGAAATGTTCAACCGTATCCTATTTACGAGAGCGTTTCATTATGTCCAGTTTAATCCAACCCGAACTTTTCTTTTCAGCCCTTTCTCCTGCTGAACAACGTATTCAACAAGCTTTAGAAGATATCCGCCAAGGCAAGCCTGTTTTGGTCATGGATGATTTTGATCGTGAAAATGAAGCTGACCTGATTATTGCTGCTGAGACCTTAACAGTCGAAACCATGGCACAAATGATTCGTGATGGTTCAGGCATTGTCTGCCTATGTTTGACTGAAGCACTAGCAGATCATTTAGAACTTCCACCTATGGTGGTCGATAACTCAAGCCAATTTAAAACTGCGTTTACCGTGACCATTGAAGCTGCTCAAGGCGTAACGACAGGTGTATCTGCAAAAGATCGTGTGACGACTGTTTTAGCTGCAACTAAAGATGGTGCTGTTGCCAGCGACCTGAGCCGCCCAGGCCATGTTTTCCCGCTACGCGCACGTGAAGGTGGTGTTCTGACCCGTCGTGGTCATACCGAAGGTACGATTGATCTGGCTCGTCTGGCAGGTTTAAAACCTTCTGGTGTCTTGTGCGAGTTGACCAATCCTGATGGTTCTATGGCATCAGGTATTCAAGTGCTAGCCTATGCTCAAACACATGGATTAACCGTGATTAGCATTGAAGAACTGGCTCAATACCGTTTAAAACATAATGTCTGATGAGATATGATAAAAAAGCCTCGAATGATCGAGGCTTTTTTATTGCATGATTTTTAAGAAACTTTTCGTTCTGCATTCAGTTCAGCCACCGTTGCAATTAACTGGCTAAATTGAGAAATTTGCGTTAACGGCTGTGCCTGAGCTAACTCATCTGCCCGACCATAACCATAATTAACGGCAATGGTTTCAATTCCATTAGCACGCGCACCAACAATGTCATATTGGCGATCACCGACCATGATACATTGCTGGGCATCTAAATGTTCTTGCTCAAGAATATAAGCAATCAAATCTGCTTTATTAGTACGCTCACCTGTCAGCTCGCTGCCATAGATTGCTGTAAAATACTGATCTAGCTTGAAATGAGTCAAAATTTGTTTGGCAAAGACTACAGGCTTAGCCGTTGCAAGAAATAGTCTATAGCCTTCCGCCTGTAATTGCTGCAATGTTTCTGCGACTGTCGGATAAATTTCATTTTCGAATAGACCTGTCACTGAAAAACGTTCACGGTAAGCCAGTAATGCTTGCTCAGCCAGCTCATCATCTTGGGTATTCAGTAATTTTGCCAAAGAAGCTTTTAAGGGCGGGCCAATCGTCCAGTCCAGATCCACGTCATCAGTCAAAGGTTGACCTAACTTTTGCAAAGCAAAACGAATTGAACCATGAATTCCTGTTTTAGGGTCAGTTAACGTCCCATCTAAATCGATTAGAATATTTTTGATCGTCATTCGTTCAATCTCTTGCAGCCTTACACAACATAGTCGAGAGTTTCTCGAAACTTCCCTATACTACCGTATATTGAAGACTAAAAGGAAATTGCAGTGCGTCCGACCGTGCTTTGTTTTTCAGGTTTAGATCCATCTGGCGGTGCTGGCTTACAGGCAGATATTGAAGCAATTGGACAAAGTGGTGCGCATGCAGCCATTGCATGTACTGCTTTAACCATTCAAAACTCGCAGCAAGTATTTGGCTTTGAAGCAACCTCAAAAGAATTGTTGCTCGCACAAGCCAACGCCGTGGTCGGTGATTTACCAATTAAATGTGTAAAGTCTGGTATGTTGGGCACAACCGATAATATTGCCGCACTGGCTGAATTCTTACGCGCTCATCCCGATTATTTATATGTGCTTGATCCTGTGCTAGTGGCCAATAGTGGTGGCTCACTTGGCGATCAGGCCACACTGGTAAAAGCCTTTGTCGAGTTAATCCCTTTAGCGACTGTGATCACGCCTAATACGGTTGAGTTGAGAGCTTTAACAGGTATTGAGGATATTGAACAAGCAACAGAAAAGCTGTTCGAAATGGGTGCCAAAGCCATTTTAGTCAAAGGCGGTCATGAAGACACGCCAGATCACATTCGTAATGTCCTCTATGCTGAAGGTAAAATGATTGCCGAAAGCCGTTGTCCACGTCTGGAAGGTCAATATCATGGTTCAGGTTGCTCTTTGGCAAGCTTCATTGCAGGTCGGCTAGCACTCGGTGATTCATTAAAAATTGCCGTTCAGCATGCAGAAACATGGTTATTTGGCGTGCTTAAGCAGGCAGAAACACCTGTACCCAATGGGCAAAAGATTCCAAAACGCTTTTAAGCGCTCCAGAAATCTTTCAATTTTTCAAAACATTTTCAATAAAAAAGGCGCATCAAGCGCCTTTTTTATATTCACAGATTATTGTGGAATACGTAAAACTTGTCCCGGGAAAATATCATCTGCATTTTTAAGTAATGGACGATTCGCCTCAAAGATCTTGTTGTACTGGTTTGGATCGCCATAATATTCTTTTGAAATTTTAGACAGGTTGTCACCTGATTTCACTGTATAGAATTTACTTTCTGGCTCAGGCGCTTCTACAGTCATCTGATCATCCACTTGCGCTACATGATCAATATTACCAACTGCCAATACGATCTTTTCTTTATCTGCCTGACTTTTTACCTGCCCTTTAATCGTTGCAGTATCCGTCGTGCCGTTATACGTTACAGATAAGCCTTCAACCCCAAGACCTAAACTTTTAATCAAACCTAATAATTTATTTGCAATCTCTTGAGCTGATGGTTCAGCTGGTGTTGCTGGCGCAGCTTGTGGCTCTGCTGGTGCTGTATTTTTCTTACCGATACCTTTAACAAAATCAAAAAGACCCATTGTTATTACCTCTGTAATTATTAATCTCAAATCGTCAAAATAGACTTACTTTAGTTATACCGAAAAAAAAAGTGACTCAAGTTTCAATTTAAGGCGGTCTTGTAAATATATGTATATCCACTAAAACCAAGAGATATTTATTCTCTTTTCATTTCAGGACATATAAAAAAAGCCACCTGACGGTGGCTTTTTTATCATGCAAGATGATTAACCAAGTTTCTTAGTTACGTAATCGATTGCAGATTGAACAGTTGTGATTTCATTTGAATCTTCATCTGGAATCGTGATGTCAAAATCGTTTTCGAAAGACATTACAAGTTCAACCAAATCTAAAGAGTCAGCACCTAAGTCATCCATGAAAGATGCTTCGTTTTTAATCTCTTCAGCACGCATACCTAATTGTTCAGCTACAGCTTGTTTGATGCGTTGTTCGATATCGCTCACAGGAATTCTCCTCATTGCTTGTGGCGTTTTAATTTGCCACTAGTTTAATTGAATATAAAAATTTTTAAAAGTTTATACATCGCCAGTTAGGCCATGTATAGACCACCATTTACGTGTAAAACTGTACCAGTAATGTAACTAGCCTTATCGCTGGCAAGGAAACTCACTGCATCAGCAATATCTTGAGGTTCACCTAGACGATTTAAAGCTACTTGATCAGTCATTTTTTTACGAATCTCTTCGCTTAACTGATCAGTCATTTCAGTGGCAATGAAACCAGGTGCAACACTGTTCACTGTAATCTGACGGCTACCCATTTCTTTAGCCAAGCTACGACTGAATGCTTCAATCCCTGCTTTTGCTGCCGAGTAGTTCGCTTGTCCAGGGTTCGCAAAATGTGCAACCACTGAACTAATATTAATAATGCGGCCAAAACGTGCTTTGGTCATGCCTTTCAATACACGCTTAGATAAGCGGTATACGGCTTTCAGATGAATATTGAGAATGTCATCCCAGTCATCTTCAGACATACGAAGCAGCAAGTTATCTTTGGTAATGCCTGCATTGTTAACCAATACCAGCACCGAACCATATTTTTGTTCGATATCTGAAACCAGTGCATCAATCGCAGCGCCATCACGCACGTCAAGTACAGCACCTGCGCCTTGTTCAGCAAAGCTTTCGGTCAGCTTTTGCGCGCCTGATTCAGAAGTTGCGGTACCAACCACAAAAAAACCGTCTTGAATGAGTTGCTGTGCAATTGCAGCGCCAATACCACGGCTTGCTCCTGTCACTAACGCAACTTTTCGTTGTTGTGTCATGCAATTTTTCCTTCTGCCACTAACACTGCGTTTAGGGCATCTTCCATACGTGCTTTGCTATCAATGGCAAATGCTTTTTCTATGTTCGGTAATCGCTTTGCAAGATTACTCAATACCGTACCTGGTCCACATTCAACCATGTACTGGATACCCTGATCTTGCAGATATTGCATAGTACGTGTCCATTGAACCGACTGGTACAATTGAGCTGTTAATGCCTGACGTAACTGAGCAACATCTGTCGCGATTTCCGCGTTGACATTTTGTATTACAGGAAGGCATGGTAGCTCAATGGCAGTTTGTTCCAAAGCTTCAGCAAACTTTTCTGCTGCTGGCTTCATCAATGTGCAATGTGAAGGCACTGAAACTGGCAATGCAATCGCTTTACCAGACTGTTCTTTTGCTTCAGCCATCACCTGCTGAACCAATGCAGCGCTACCAGCGATAACAACTTGACCTTGTGCATTGTAATTTGCAGCTTCAACAGAACCTTGGCCCGCAGCAGATACTTTTTCACAAAGTTCAACCACTTTGTCATCTGCCAAACCAAGAATTGCCGCCATTGCGCCTTCACCTTGAGGAACAGCGCTCTGCATTAATTTACCGCGTAAATGAACCAGTTTAACCGCATCAGCTAAAGTCATGGCCTCTGCCGCAACAAGCGCACTGTATTCCCCTAAAGAGTGCCCAGCAAGGTACTTTGGCACAATTCCACCCAGTTCTAACCACACACGCCATAAGGCAATGCTTGCAGTTAATAACACAGGTTGGGTATTTTCAGTCTGGTCTAAACCTTCACCACTCTGGGCAATATGCCAAAGGTCAAAGCCTAGTGCTGCTGATGCTTCTGCAAATGTATCTTGAACGACACTAAATTGCTCTGCAAGTTCAGCCAACATACCTGCTTTTTGTGAACCCTGACCAGGAAAAACAAATGCTGTTTTTGTTGCTTGAGCAGCCTGCTCAAGTCGCTTAGTCGACATATAAAAATCCTTAAAATGGTCTATCGCCAATTTCATCAACACTCATGATTCTACATGAGAATGACAACAGACTCTTTTCCGATGCGGCAATTTACCATTGATTAAATCGTTTTTTAATTGCGAAAAACAACAAAAAAGGGAGCTTTCGCTCCCATTTTTTCTATACTTTAAGCTAACGCTTAATGCATATGGTTCAATTATTCAGCATCAGCTGCTTTAGCGAATAATTGACGACCACGGTAAATACCGTCTTTAGTCACGTGGTGACGACGATGAGTTTCACCAGTAGTTTGGTCTACAGATAATGCATTCTCGGTTAAAGCGTCATGTGAACGGCGCATGTCACGGCGAGAGCGACTTTTACGGTTTTGCTGAACGGCCATGATGGCTCCTTACAAAGATCGAAAAAATGGATCAGAAACAAATTCAGTTGTCTTAACTCAACATTATATCACAAATTATGAGTTAAGTTTACCCTTCAAACTTGCCAAAACATCAAACGGGTTATCCCGTTTCTCTTCGACAACGTCCTGAATGGCAGGTCGATGTTTATGCTCACAAACATCATGCTTGGGAGATAAAGGCATCAACAATAACAGTTCATCTTCTAGTAGTGCGAGCAAATCAATCGAAGCAGGTGTATCAAAATCACCTTTTTTCGAAGACTCGCTTTCACCTAAAACGATGAAATCAGCATCCTCATCCAAGCGCTCTATCAGTGACTCATCATCGATCAAAGCTAAATGAAAATCTGAAACAAGTTCAGTTTCAACAGTATCCAGACAACGCTGGCATTCCATTGGAACTTTCGTTTCAATACGTCCATCTAGCCATACAATGCGATGATATGCATCCATTGATAGCTTACAGTCTATGTTGATCAATCGATCATTAATTGATCCAACAGCTTCACGAGCGATACGAGCAAAGCGAGACAATGGCAGTGTGCCTGACCATGTAAAGCCCTGTTCAGCCCATTTAAACGGCTCAATCTGTGCCGGAAAGGTATTTGCTGACATAATTAAGGCGGCAATTCTACAAATTCATCGGTACTCTGTCAAAGATTAAGATACAATTTTGCACTTCTTTAGACAGAACTCGGGGTAAATTAAGCAATGCACCTGTTGCAGCCGCAACTTGAAGTAACAACTTCATTACTTGTAAGCACCCATTCAACCTCTGCTCCTGCATTAACGCCAGATCAAGTGCAACGCTCATCTTGGCAAAAGTTAACATCAGAACCAGAACAGGTCGATTGGCTTATTTTACACTTTAATCACTGGTTTTCCCACCATAATGTCACACTAGTTAAAGGTGATTTTGAACCAGAATATTTCCCGGCGGAAAATGGACAGCCTGCAAGAATCCAATTTGCCCATGGTTTCTTTAATAGTGCGCTACATGAAATTAGTCACTGGAGCATTTCGGGTGCACAGCGTCGCCTACTTCCAGATCTGGGATATTGGTACGCACCAGATGGTCGAACGGCTGAGCAGCAGGCACTTTTTGAACAGGTTGAAATCAAGCCGCAAGCAATTGAATGGCTGTTTGCAAAAGCTTTTGGTCGGAAATTCCGTGTCTCTTTAGATAACTTGACGGGCGATGGCGGTAATGGCCAACGATTCAAAGATCATGTTTTTGCTCAGCTACAAAATTATTTTTCAGGTGAAGCCAAGTTACCACGCGACGCTGCGCATTTCATTCACTACATCTGTCTGTGTACCCGTCATGGCCGACCGTTACAACTCGATGAATTTAAACGTGAAGACCTTGATTAAAGGACAAAATTGTCACATCTAATGCTTGCAACTTGACCGCAACACGTTTCATACTAAATTTAGCCATATAGATCAGGGAGTTCAAAGATGTTGCATTTACATATTCATCCCGAAAATCCACAGGCACGCTTAATCACACAAGCAGTGGAACGTATTCGTGCCGGGGATGTGGTGATTTATCCGACAGATGCAGCCTATGCAATTGGTTGTCAGATCGGAAATAAAAATGCGATGGAACGTATTGCGCAAATTCGTGGTCTGGGGCCAAAGCATCAATATGCAATTATGTGCTGTGACCTCTCTGACATTGCCACTTATGCCAAAGTCGATAATGCCATGTATCGTTTATTAAAAAATAATACCCCTGCGGTCACGACGTTTATTTTGCCCGCGACCAGCGAAGTACCAAAACGTTTAATGCATCCGAAGAAAAAAACCATTGGCCTGCGTATTCCAAGTAATCCTGTTGCGCAAGCTTTATTAAAAGAACTCGGTGAACCGTTGCTAACCAGTACTTTAATTTTGCCCGATCAAAAAGATCCCCTAGATGATCCATACGATATTGAAAATCAGCTCGGTAAACGGATTGACGTGTTTATTGATAGTGGTTTTGGGACTTTATCAACCACCAGTATTGTAGATTTATCAGGAGAAAATCCTGAAATCGTGCGTCGCGGTGTTGGTGATGTCAGTGCTTTTGAATAAGTACTGACATCTATTTCACTCTTGTACGCTTAGGCATAAGGAAAGTTTGGACATTCAGCCAGAATTTGACTTGCGCTTTGTATTTTCTGGCCTGATTCGTTAAAAACTTCGATTTGAAATGAGAATCGATCTTCAATTAAAAGACCATAGATTTTGCTTCTGCCACTTTGCTTCAGTGTTTGAAAGTTTTTCAGAAAAGCACAACTTTGTTGTTTAAGCTGTTCTGCACTCACACTTTGACTATCCTTATCACTTCTGAGTTTCATCTTTACCATAATCTTCGGGTAATGATTGACTGCGCGAATCTCCATCCCCCATTTAGACGCAGTGGGGTTTGTATGATGATTAATCTTACTGACGATCATTCGGCCTAAATATTGTCTTAGCAGCTCTTTCTGCACTGAAGGGTTATTCCAGATAATAAAATTACCAATCAGAACAATAACCAAGGTCAGCATCAGGCCGACAATTATTTTTCTTTTCATTGAAGTGGTATACCGCAATATTTCTCATTAAAACGAATGATCAAATTCAGATTTCAAAAAAATCTGATAAACGCTGTTTCTGGAATCCTTGTGCATCGAAATTCTCAGGATTTAACCACTGGAGATAACTCTGTTCTAGTGCAGGCCATTCTTCATCAATGATTGAAAACCATGCCGTATTGCGGTTACGACCTTTACTGACCCGATCATGGCGGAATAATCCTTCATATTGAAAACCAAAGCGCAAAGCGGCTGCTTTAGAGGGTGCATTACAGTCATCGCATTTCCACTCTACCCGTCTATAGCCCTGCTTGAAACATTGTTGTAAAAGTAGAAATATCGTTTCAGTTGACGCTTTTGATTTTTTCATCTTATGCGAGTAATAGACATTGCCGATTTCAATCGCACCGTGTTCCAGTCGTGGTTGTAAGAGTGCAATCCAGCCTTGAACTTCACCATCCACTTCAATCAGAAAATGTGTAACACCCTGAAAGCCAAATCGTTGTTCTAAAGTTTGTTTTAATTGATCTCTGCTCTGGGGCGCAGAATAAGGTAAATAGGTCCAGCATGATGCATCAGGCTCGGTCTCTACGGCATGCCAGATATCATTTGCGGTCTGATCGGAGATTTCACCTGTAATACGAATCAGTTTAACGTATTGGCCCACGAGATCTTGCTGAATAAGTGAACATGGCTGGTGATCAACATCAAGGCCAACACTTTGTCCAAACGAGTTCTGTTGTGTTTTTAAATATTTTTTCATAGCGATTTATAATTGAGCAGAAATCATGATTTTCGCTGCTCATTTAAGCATAACTTTATTACATGACCTAGATGATCACGTATAAATATAGAAAATACCCTGAGAAGTTTAAGGTTTTTGTAAGTCAGCAATTTATTAAATTGGGGATTTCGATTAGAATAGGCGTGCTCTTGGTAGCATGTGCCCTTTCTTGCACAAAAATTATATCTTTTCATGCTTTTGAAAATTCGCGTGGCTTATAACGGTAATGAACCAAATTCTCCCCTCTCCTTTGGAGTCCACTCCTTCCATTCGCGTGCTTGACGAGTGGCAAGAAGTCATACCTGAAGATTTGTATATCCCGCCTGCCGCGTTTGAAATTTTACTGGAACAATTTGAAGGTCCTCTGGATTTTCTGATTTACCTGATTCAAAAAAATGGTTTTGATTTATTACAAGTCGATATTTCACCGATTGCGACCCAATATCTGTCTTATATGGACAGTATGAAGTCCTTGAATATCGAACTGACGGCCGATTATATGGTGATGGCCGCGCTTTTGGCGGATCTTAAATCACGCTTGTTATTGCCAAAACCGACTGCTGTTGATCAATTTGAAAAAGATCCAAAACAAGAATTGATTGACCGTTTGGAAACGTATTTACGCATTAAACAGGCCGCTGAACGATTGGGGCAAATGCCAATCTTCGAGCGTGATACCTTTAGTGCCAATGTCAGTATTGGACATATTGCGCCGATTTATGAAGGCTATGATGTAGCTGCCTTACATGATGCCTTATTTTGTGTGTTTAACCGTCCTGAACCGATCACGCATGTGGTCGCGCAGGAACCAGTATTGCTAGAAGAACGTATCGCCTTTATTGAAAGTCAGCTCGCGTTAGGTGAAGCCTTGAGTTTTATTGAATTATTAAATCCCAAGCAAGGTCGTATGGGGATGGTGGTTACGTTTATGGCAGTACTTGAACTTACACGTCAGCAAAAAATCCAGATTATTCATACAGGAATTGAAGCTCCGTTGACCATTCAAGGAGTTGCCGCATGAGTTTAGATCAGTTAGAACAAAGTGAAAGTATGTCTCTTGAAGACATTCATCATGACGTTTTATTGCAAATTGAAGCCATTCTATTCGCCAGTGACTCACCAGTCTCAATTGCCCGTCTAAAAGAAGCGTTTCAAAACCAATATAATAAGCAGCAATTACGTACATTTGTGCAGCAATTGGCAATGTTACAGCATGGTCGTTCAATTGAATTAATTGAAACGGCGCAAGGCTTTCGTTTTCAGGTACGTGCGAAATATCGCAATATCATTGCGCAGGTCTGGCCAGAACGCCCAACCAAGTTATCCCCCTCTTTACTCGAAACTGTCGCAGTGATTGCTTATCATCAACCTGTCACACGTGCCGATATTGAGCAGATTCGTGGTGTATCTAATAATAGCCAGATTTTAAGAACACTTTTTGACTGGAACTGGATTAAAGAAGCCGGTTTCAGAGATTTACCCGGAAGACCTGCGTTGTTGATTACAACGCCCCAGTTTTTAAATGCTTTTGGCTTAGCGTCGCTAGGTCAATTGCCTCCCCTGCAGAACGCCAAGGAAGCATTCATGGCTCTCGATGCACATGCGCCGAAGTCTTGAGAAGGTGAACTGTTGATCATTATGTCTAAGGTTGTGCTGTCATGAGTGAAAAATTACAAAAGGTTTTAGCGAGAGTCGGGTTAGGCTCGCGTCGCTATATGGAAGAAGTCATTGCTGCTGGTCGTGTCAGCATCAATGGTCGTATTGCCCAAGTTGGTGAGCGTATCGAACCCACTGATGAACTTCGTATCGATGGTCGTAAAGTACAATTCCAAATTGAAGACGAAATTCGTCGTCGCGTTTTAATTTACTATAAGCCAGAAGGTGAAATTTGCTCGCGCAATGACCCTGAAAAACGTCCAACTGTATTCGATCATTTACCACAAATTGCCAATGACCGTTGGGTCATGGTCGGTCGTCTAGATATTAACAGTACTGGTTTATTGTTATTCACAAACGATGGTGAACTTGCGAACCGTTTAATGCACCCATCAAACGAAGTAGAACGTGAATATGCCGTTCGCGTGATGGGTGAAGTTACACCACAAATTCGCAACAACATGCTGAAAGGTGTTGAGCTTGAAGATGGTCCTGCGAAATTTGAATCATTCTCTGAAATTGGTGGTGACGGGATCAACCGTTGGTATCAAGTTGTGGTTAAAGAAGGTCGTAATCGCGAAGTACGTCGTATCTTTGAATCACAAAGCCTCAAAGTCAGCCGCTTGTTACGTACCCGTTACGGTACCGTGATTTTACCGCGTGAATTACGTACTGGTCGCTGGATGGAACTGGATAAAACCGACATCGACAACCTTGCGAAATCAGTTGAGTTAAAACCACGTCAAGGTACTGGCCTATTCGGTATGGCAAAACGTCGTACTGAGCGTATGGCAGATAAACCGATGGCTGCACGTCGTGGTGGTTATTTACGTCAACAACGCCGTGATGATGAACAAGATCAGTCACAGCAACGTTCTGGCGCTAATAGCAACAATAACAATGGTCGTAAAACTATTGGTTTCAACAAAGGCTTTAAAAAGTTTTAATCCTTTGGTCTGAAATAAAAAAACGCTCTGATTAGAGCGTTTTTTTATGACTTTAGTTTAATGATGGACGATCCCTTGTGGAATGGCATTCAGCAACTTCTTGGTATATTCATGTTGTGGATGCAAATACAGTTCATCAGAGTTGGCAATTTCAACCAGTTCGCCATGATTCATCACCATCACCTGATCTGAAATATATTTCACCACCGATAAATCATGTGAAATAAAGATATAGCTCAACCCAAATTCATCCTGCAAATCTTGCAATAAATTCAATACCTGTGCCTGCACGGATACATCCAGCGCAGAGACCGATTCATCACAAATCAGGATTTCAGGCTTTAGGGTTAAGCAACGTGCAATTGCAATGCGCTGTCGTTGTCCACCAGAAAACTCATGCGGATAACGATCATAGGCTTGCGCAGGCAAACTGACACGTTCCAATAATTCCAGCGCTATTTTCTTGCGCTCAGCATCATTTTGCCCAATGCCATGAATTCGCATCGGTTCTAACAAAATCTGTCCGATGGTAAAGCGTGGATTGAGGGATGCATAAGGATTCTGGAAAATGATCTGAATCTTACGTTGGTACTGACAAAACTCTTTCTCACTCATGGCAAGGATATCCTTGCCGCCAATTAAAGCCTGCCCACCCGTTGCTTCATGCAAACGCATCAGCAGTAAACCGATGGTGGTTTTTCCTGAACCCGACTCTCCCACCAGTCCCAGAGTTTTGCCTTTTGCCAATTGGAAAGACACACCTTTCACAGCCTGAAATTCATCTCTTCCCCATAGCCCTTTACGGCTATAAAAAGATTTTTTAAGATTTTTAACCTCTAAAATAATCTGTTCATCGCCCTTCAGACCACGAGAACGTTGCTTGAGATTCAAGTCAGCTAACTGACTCACTTCCACCCATTGTCCGTTTTCCTGCTTCATAAAATCACTGGTCACAGGTAAACGGTAAGGTCGTGAAGCAAGCTGCGGACGACAATGTAGCAAGGCTTTGGTATAGACATCCTGTGGCCGTTCCAGCACTTGCTCAACAGGGCCGCATTCACGAATTTCTCCATGACGCATAACAATCACTTCATCGGCAATTTCCCCGACCAGTGCGAGATCATGGGTAATAAACAACATCGACATCTGGTGACGTTGTCGTAACGATTCCAGCAAATCAATGATCTGTTTTTGAATGGTGACGTCTAAGGCCGTGGTTGGCTCATCGGCAATCAGCAACTTTGGTTCACAGGCAATTGCCATCGCAATCATGACCCGTTGTTGCTGCCCGCCAGAAAGCTGGCTTGGATAAGCATCTATTTTGGTTTCAGGTGCAGGAATGCCGACTTCTCGGAGCAATTCCAGTACCCGCACTCTCGCTTCCTTACGTCCCATATCCAGATGAATACGCAGCACTTCGGCAATCTGATCGCCCACGGTAAATACAGGATTTAACGATGACATCGGTTCCTGAAAAATCATGGCAATCTCTTTACCACAAATCTTCCGAATTTCACCTGCCGATAAATGCAGTAAATCCTTGCCTTCAAATTTGATTTTGCTTTGTGCTGCAATTTGGCTCTGACCTTTCGGCAATAAGCCCATCACCGCTAGTGAAGTTACGGATTTACCGCTACCAGATTCACCGACCAAAGCCACCGTTTTATTTTTAGGAATCGAAAATGAAATTCCTTTTACGGTTTCAATCCACTGTTTATTTTCACCTTTAAAGCTGACTTGAAGATTTTCAACCTGTAATAGCGGTAGTTCATTCTGATATTGCATATTTTCGCTCTCCGCTATTTCAGTTTAGGATCTAAAGCATCACGCAATGCATCGGTGAACATCGAGAATGCAGTGACCAACACAGCCATTGCAATGGAAGCGGCTGCCAGTTGCCACCATTTCCCCAAAATCAGTTCACTTTGCGCTTCATTCAGCATACTGCCCCAAGACACCACACCGACTGGCACACCAAAACCAAGGAAGCTCAGAATCACTTCCGATTTGATAAAAGACACCACCAGAATTGAAATCTGCACCAAGGCAATATGACTCACATTGGGAAAAATATGCACAAACATACGACGTAAATGACTGACACCAATAGCTTTTGCTGCAAGCACATATTCACGCGATTTGTGCTTCATATATTCGGCACGGATCAAACGGAATACCCCCGTCCAGCCAGTCAAACCAAGAATGAGGACAATCGACAAAATGCCTTTTTGCTGGAGTACAGCCGCAATCGCCAACACCAGTAACAAATAAGGAATCGAGGTGAAGATGTTGTAAAACCAGTTCAGCACATCATCGACCCAACCACCGAAATAACCTGCAATTGCCCCCAGAAAAGTACCAATCACCACGGCCAATACTGCCGATAACAAGCCAACCAGAATCGACGTTTCAGCCCCTTTAATGGTTTTTAGCAAGATATCTTGCCCCCATTTATCGGCACCAAAAGGCAAAGTACTTTTTAATTCCTGTTTTTGTTCCAGCAAATTTCCACCCAGTTGCTGATTAATTTGCTTCATATCCTCAGCTAGCGGGTCGACCATACCATAATCATCGATGTAACCACTTTGCTGCTCACTCTGGATCTCGGCATTCAATTGCTGGATCACATCTTTCAAGGGATCAACTGGATTTTCAGGCAAGCTTTCTATGCTTTTCGCCGCTTCTTTCACATGGGAAGAATCCGCATCTGCCCCCAAAAAAGTCGGTGGCGCATAACTGACCGCAACTTCCTTATTCCAGTTTGATGCAATCACACCTGTCATGGACAAAGCCAGCAGGATGAAATAAAACAGCACCACAATAAATGAGACCACCGCAATACGATCTGATTTCAGTCGCTTTAATGCCAATTGCCATAATCCTGTCGCAGCAGTGGATTCATCAGAAGATGCTTTGCTTTTAAAAATTGTACTGAGCATTGTCATCCCCTCTACTTCAACTGAACACGAGGATCGAGGAGCTTATAAATCAGATCGGCGATCAGGTTAAAAATCATGGTCATTGCGGCGATATAAACGGTAATCGCTTTGATCACAGGAAAATCACTACGCTCTACTGCGATAATAATTTCTCGCCCGATCCCTGGAATCCCGAAAAAACGCTCAATCAAGAATGCACCAATTAATAAGGCGGGCAAACTTGCCATGACTTCAGTCACAATCGGAATGGACGCGTTACGGAGCACATGCACACCCAGTACGCGCGACTCGCCTACACCTTTGGCACGGGCAGTACGCACATAATCCTGATTAATTTCATCCAGCACAAAACTGCGATATAGACGTAAAGTCGGCGCAATACTCACCACCAGCATAATGAGAATCGGCAATAATGCGTACTGGGTTAGGTTTTCACTGAAATTATCGCTCCAGCCCTGAACGGGAAACCAGCTCAGTTGGTACGCCAATACATATTGAAAAACAATGATATAAACCAGAATACTGATTGACATTCCAATGGTGCACAGCATCATGACCATACGGTCTGTCAGTGAACCACGTACCGAAGCGACCGCTAAAGCCAAGATGATTGAAATCACAGTCTGTAAAATGGTCAGCGGGATCAATAACGTCAGCGATGGCCCTAAACGGGTCAAAATAATCTGTGAGACCGACTCCCCTGTACTCCAACTCACACCATAATCAAAGGTCAGAATCTGTTTAATAAAAATCCACAGCTGCACGTAGTAAGGTTGATCTACGCCTAACTGTTTACGGATGTTTTCAATTTGCTCTGGGTTAGACATCTTCCCTGCCAGAATATATGCAGGATCGCCCCCCACCCAGTTAAATAAAAAGAAAATCAGCAAAATAACACCCAACATGGTCGGGATCATTTGCCATAGTCTACGCACGACATAAGCAAGCATAATGGCAAATCCTTATTTGACCCGTTGACCTGTAATTTCACTAAAGAAGGCTTTGTTATCTGGTTCTCTGCCCAAGAAGTCCTTGACCAGTTGCGCAGCGCTCTTTTGGCTGCCCTGTGAAAGAATGGCTTGGCGATAGCGTTGACCAACTGCTGGATTATTCAGGTTATCTCCAAATGCCGACAACATATCCAGCGCCAGAACTTCTGACCACATATAGCCATAGTAGCCAGCCTGATACCCCATCAAATGCCCAAACTGGCCTGGAAATTCTGAGCTTGGCACATAGCCCAATGCCGTTGCCGATTCCATTTTTTTCCAGACATCCATCGGCTGTACTTTTAAGGCATCTGCGCCATGTAAAGCCATGTCGTATTGTGCATACAGGGTTTGACGTGCATAACGCATACCGCGTCCATAATTGTGTACCGATTTCAGACGTGCGATCAGTGCATCATCGACTCGTGGACAAGCGGGATCACAATAGTCAGCAACTTTAGATAATGTTTCTTTACGGCGAGCCCATTCTTCATACATTTGTGAAGGTGCTTCAACAAAATCACGCTCTACTGAAGTACCTGACTGACCTGAATAGCGGGTTTTCGATAAAATGCCGTGCAGCGCATGACCAAACTCATGGACAAAGGTTTCTAATTCATCGCTATTTAACCCTTTGCGGTTAAAGTTGGTGACCAATACTGAAATCGGCTTACGCTTGCTTAAGGTACTGCCGCCATATACGCCCCACACAGCCGCATGACCATATTTGCCTTCACGCGGAAATTTATCCATATACAGGCCGCCCAACACTTCACCTGTTTTCTTATCCGTTACATCATAATATTCAACTTCATCTTGCCATGTATCGACTTTGGCAGGCTTGAATTCGATGCCATATAAGTCAGAAGAAATTGCAAATAACCACTTCTGAGCCGCAAGCGTCGGGAAATAATCACGAAGCTTTTCCTGATCAATCTGGTATTTCTGTTTACGTAACTTTTCGCTCCAGTAATTCACATTCCAGCGATTAATTTCTGTTTTTTCAATCGGCGTGTTTAAGGTTTTGGCTTTAAAAATTCGTAGTTCTTCAACTTCTTTTTGCTCTAAAGGCGCCACAACTTTATGCACATCAGCGAGAAAGTTATTTACTGTTTTTGGCGTTTTCGCCATACGTTTTTTTAATGCCAAATCTGCATAGCTTGGTTGACCAAATAACTGTGCCAGTTCATAACGTAAATCAATAATCTGCTTGAGTAAAACGAGATTCTTTTCTGTGCCACGACGGGTAAAGGCAGTTTGATAACGCTTGCGTGCATCATCACTGTCTGCCAACTCCATGAAAGGTTGGTACTCAGGATACTCAAATCCTAATAAATAATTGCCTTTGTCATTTTTCTTTAAACCTGCAATGTAACTGTCTGGCAAGCCCTTCAGTTCCGCTGGAGTAAACTCGAGCTTTTCAGGATTATCACGAATATTACGAGAGAATTCTTGCGAAAGTTTCGTCAATTCATCAAAAATATTTTTAACCCGAGTTCTCTTTTCAGGCGCTAATTGCACACCAGTATCTTCAAAAGCATCGAGGATGTCCTGACGATATTTGCGATCAATTGCATCTGCTGCCTTGGTATTTTTAATTCGTTGATACAGCTTTGGATTCTGATAGATTTCTGTTTGTAGCTGGTTCAATTTAACTTCACAGTCTTCGGCAGCTTTACGCAGTTTCGCATCTGGATCAACATTGCTATATAAGCTGATCGGACCTGCAAAATCTTCAAATGTTGCCATCAGTTGATCCCACTCAGCCAATACTGGCCCAGCCGCAGATTGAGGCTTCACAGATTGTGTTTCGAGTTGAGCAATACGTTGTTGTAATTTTTCTAAGTTCGCATCACACCATTGAGCGCTAGCTGCTGTTTTTAAAATAGGTAAGGTGCTTCTTTCAGCCCAGATACTCTGGCTCACCCCTACAGTTGTCATGGATAACAAAGCCAGACTCGACAATTGCAATATTTTTTTCGCCATTTTTTCTCTCCAATTTGATTTGTTCGTTATTTCTTATCTTGAATATCAATGTACATCCACTCTGCTGGCAAGATAGGATGCTTTTTATAGCCCAGCACACGAGGCTGTGCGACCACAGTTCGGTAACGGGTCGACATGAATTGTACGGGTGAGTAAAACTCTAAAAGACGTGACATTTTGCGATACAACATATCGCGTTCAGGCCCATCATCCAGTTTGAGTGTTTGCTCATATAAACGGTCATATTCTGGTAATTTAAAGCAAGTATGGTTGGTTGCATGAATATTTTTGCCATAGAACAACTGCATAAAGTTATCGGCATCAGGATAGTCGGCAATCCACGCTGAGGCTTTGAACATGGTCTTACATTGTTTTTCAGCCTTTAAACCTTCCGCAAAAGGCACTGGCTTGGACACCATATTAATTTTGATATTGCCCAAATCCTTCTTGAGTAGCTCAGCCATTTGCATACTACGGGCACTGCTGGTAGAAGGCATAAACTCAATCACCAGCGGCTTGCCATCAGGAAATCTTCGCCATCCATCTGCACCGATTTTATAGTTATAACGATCCAGTAACAGATTGGCTGCCTTCACAGAATAAGGCACACTGCTTTTATAATCAGGGTCATGCCCAGCAACCCCATAAGGGATCGGAGACTCCAGTTTTTTGGCATTGCCCTTGGCTAAAATGCTGATAAATTTTTCTTTGGAAATCGCCATAGACATGGCACGGCGTAATGCAATTTTATCTTTGCCAAATCCACCGACAACAGGATTCTGGATATTCCAGTATAAATAATCAATCGACGGATCTGGGATACGTGACAATTGAACGCCCTTTTTGGCTAACTCGGGTTTTAGACTTCCATCTTGTTGTATGGCTTGTGCTGGTAATTCGCCATCCAGCGTAAATAAATCCAGTCCATCTTTTTGAAATGCTAACCATCCAGATTGTGATTCTTCAATCACTCGAATATCAATCACACCGATCTGTGGCATTTTTTTGCCTTGCATTTGCTGGACGATTTTCTGCTCATCTGGACTGTTTGCTTTAAAATTCCAGGTAAAACCACGATAATCAGGATTTGCCTTTAGAATAATCCGTGAACCAGGCGTCCAATGTGCCAGTACATAAGGGCCTGTTCCAACAGGATGCGCCATCGCATAGCCTGTTGTTTTATCCCGATAATGCTCAATCACTTCTCGTGCTACTGCCCCTGTCGGTTGATGGGCAAGCAGCATAGGGAAATTATGATTCGGCTCTTTTAAGCGAATCACTAAGGTATAACGATCAGGTGTCTGGATGCCACTGATCGGCTGATCATAATTAAATTTTCCCGTTTTACTGGCCTGTTGAATCAAGGCATCCATCCCATCAATTTTATCTTCGAATAACCAACTATTCGGCGAACGTAAATTCGGATCAAGTAACCGCTTATAGGAATAGGCATAGTCTGCCGACGTCAACTCTCTACGCTTGCCTTTAAACACAGGATCAGAAGCAAAATAAATCCCTTTCTTCAGTCGGATGGTATAGGTCATACCATCTGCACTCACCTCAGGTAAAGCAACTGCAGTATTGGGAACCAGTTTTGCTGGGGACGCCAGATAATCATAGGTATAGAGCGTTTCAAAGACTGAATATAAAATATGAGCAGAATAAAGGTCTTGTACAGCCACAGGATCAAAACCTGTTTCCGCAACAGGAAAGGCATAACGTAATACTTTTTTGGGATCTGCTGGGCTCTTAGCGATTGCTGTACTGACTGCACTCGCAAATGTTGTCCCCACTAACAGTGCCAACCCCATACGTGATATAGAAAGTTTAAAATTTTGCTTCATCAGGTATACATCACTTATTTTTGATTTGGTTCAGCAATATCTAGATATTGCCAATTGCTATTCATAATAGGATGAGCCTTGAATCCCTGCACTTCTGGCTGAATCAACCAGTTGCGAATACGGGTATCCTGCAAGATCCAGATATTGTCTGCTTCAATTTGACGACTCATTTTTTCATAGAATGGCATGCGTTTTTCAGGTGGTTGCTGCATCGCCTGCTTATATAAATTGTCATAAGCGACAGATTGATAGCAAGACTGATTGCCACGTCCAATATTTGGGCCATAGAGTAATTGAGTGAAGTTTTCCCCTTCTGGGTAGTCAGCATGCCATGCACCGCTCCACATCATGTATTTACACTGTGATGAAGCTTTTAAATTATCTGCAAAATTACTGACTTTAAAATCAGAACGTATTCCAATTGCATCCAGACTTTTTTTCCAGAGTTCCGAATACATCACTTTTGCCGAACCAGTTTCCGTATTGATTTTTAACGTCAGCGGCTTTCCATTTGGCAGGTTACGATAGCCATCTGCGCCTTTTTTATAACCGAAATGATCCAGCAGTTTATTGGCTAATACAGGATTGTAAGCAATGCTACTGCGGTAATTTGGATTGTGCCCACTCACGCCTTCTGGCACCAGCATTTCTGCTTTCACCGCCTGTCCCTTGCGTAGTATGCGGATATATTCATTCACATTAAAAGACAGCGCGATGGCACGTCTTAAAGCCACTTTATCCAGACTGTTTCCGCCCACCACTGGATCACGCATATTCAACATAGAATAGGTAATCTCAGCCTCTTTATTGGCATAGAGACGAATACCCTGTTTCTGCATCGCGGGTTTTAACTGGTTATTTTGATCCAGAACTTTGGGTATGGCATTTTCTGTGACTTTATCAAAATCAAGTTGCTTGGATTGAAATGCTAACCAGCGAGATTGTTCTTCTTCGATAATGCTGATATTGACCTTGCCAATTTGCGGCATTTGCTTGCCGCTCATTTCCCTGACCAGTTGATTGTCCCATTCCGTCCCTGAGGATTTGAAATTCCAGACAAAGCCTCGATAATCAGGATTGGCCACCAACTCAATTTTACTGCGAGGTACATATTTACTTAGCATATAAGGCCCCGTACCTACAGGGTGCATCGCAAGAAGATCTTTATAATATTCAACAACTTCACGTGCAACTGCACCAAATGAACTATAAGCAAGAATATAAGGAAAGTTATAATCAGGTTGAGTTAATGTGAATTGAATCGTATATTTATCTAATGCTTTAAGACCTTCTATCTTGGCATCATAATTAAACTTTCCAGTTTTCTTGGCTTGTTCGACCAGTGCATTGGCACCCACAATTTTATTATCAATAAAAGAAAATGATGAGGCATGATTTTTAGGATCTAAAATACGTTTAATGGAATAAACATAATCTTCGGCTACCAGCTCCCTGCGCTTGCCTTTAAATGCAGGGTCATCCGTAAAATAAATCCCTGATTTTATTTTAAAGATATAGACTTGCCCATTTTTTTCAATAGTCGGCATTTTTTTCGCTGTTGCAGGGATCAGTTTAACTGGATTTGCCAGATAATCATATTGCACAAGCCTTTCAAAAATTACATCCGCCACATTCCCACTATAAAAATTGAAAGTTTTAACCATGTCAAAACCATCATCTGGTGCTTCAAAAGCAACCCGAAGGACTTTATCCGCTTGAGCAGGTGTTTTTGCATAAACATTTGGCATGAATGCAATCACGCTGGATAAAACAGTGACCGTAAAAAAAATAGACTTCAAATCGATACTCACATCATCGTTTTTTAATAAATACTAGACTTTTGCATAGCATTCAACACCACTACCGTTTCTCTTACTGCGATTCAAATCCAAATTTTTCATCAAAAAATCATTTACTTAATAAAAATTTAACATTTGGAAAAATTAAACCATAAGAAAAAACGCTTCATAGCTGAAAATTACCTTGCTAATTTCATGCCACTTTTCAAATAAAAAAATCATGATTATTTTTTAACCAATACTTATTT
>NZ_LRPD01000035.1:0-56366 GCF_001605865.1 Acinetobacter sp. NRRL B-65365
CAAGTTTCATAACGTAGTTTAGGGAAGTTTTAGCTATAACCCTCTGGGACAGGCCTATTTTTTGCCGTTACTACGTTATGTTTTGCTTACTTAGTGTACTAAGTTTCGCAAAACTCTCCTTGTACCGCCTAAAAAATATCCTCTGTCGCAAGTATCTGTGAAATGTCAACAGTCCCTATTGGAACAAAACTGATTTCCAAGTATCATATTGCCCAGTCGAGGGATGCTGCGACAATTGATCGGCACTAAAGATCAATTTGCCAGGCTCGACGATCGGTTAAACATTCGCTTTAGCCAACAACGGCATCCGCGAACAGAATGATCCATACTATTTTTTCTAGGAGATCCTGATGAACGCGGTGAATGCTTCATTTACAGATTATAAAGTTGCTGATATTTCCCTTGCTGACTACGGTCGTAAAGAGATCAAACTTGCTGAAGCAGAAATGCCAGCTTTGATTGGTTTACGTAAGCGTTATTCAGCAGCTAAACCACTTGCTGGCGCAAAAATCTTGGGTTGTATCCACATGACAATCCAGACTGCTGTTCTAATCGAAACATTAGTTGAACTTGGCGCAGAAGTACGTTGGACGTCTTGTAACATCTTCTCTACTCAAGACCATGCTGCTGCTGCCATTGCTGCAAGCGGTGTGCCTGTATTTGCCTGGAAAGGTGAAACAGAAGAAGAATATGTATGGTGCCTAGAGCAACAGATCAATGTGAATGGTCAGCCTTGGGATGCCAACATGATTCTGGACGATGGCGGTGACTTGACTGCACTTGTCCATGAAAAATACCCAGCGTTGTTAGAACGTATTCACGGTATTACCGAAGAAACCACTACAGGCGTGCAACGTCTATTGGAAATGTGGAAAGACGGTTCACTTAAAGTTCCTGCAATCAATGTGAATGATTCGATCACTAAATCGAAGAATGACAACAAATATGGTTGCCGTCATTCATTAAATGATGCCATCAAACGTGCGACTGATATGTTGCTTTCTGGTCGTCGTGCACTTGTGATCGGTTATGGTGACGTAGGTAAAGGTTCTGCGCAATCTTTACGTCAAGAAGGCATGATCGTACGTGTAACTGAAGTTGACCCGATTTGTGCAATGCAAGCATGTATGGACGGCTACGAAGTTGTATCTCCATACAAAAATGGCGTGCAAACAGGTAAGAAAGAAGACATCAATCACGATCTACTCGGCAATACTGACCTTGTTGTGACCACTACAGGTAACTACCACGTATGTGATTCAGCAATGTTAGATAGCTTAAAAGCAGGTGCGGTTGTATGTAACATCGGTCACTTTGACACTGAAATCGATACAGCTTACCTACGTGGTTACAAGTGGGTTGAAGTGAAGCCACAAGTACACCAAGTATATCGTTCAGAAGATGAAAACAACTATTTGATCCTTTTATCTGAAGGTCGCCTAGTAAACCTTGGTAACGCAACAGGTCACCCATCACGTGTCATGGATGGTTCTTTCGCAAACCAGGTTTTAGGTCAAATGCATTTATTCGCTGAGAAATTTGCTGACTTGCCTGCTGATCAAAAACAAGCGGCGATTCGCGTAGAAGTACTTCCTAAGAAATTAGATGAAGAAGTTGCTGCGGCAATGGTTGTTGGCTTCGGTGGTGTATTAACACAACTGACGCAAGTACAGGCAGATTACTTAGGCGTTCCAGTGGAAGGCCCGTTCAAATCTGACGCTTACAAATACTAAGAAAATCAGGGCAGACGTTTTACGGACTGCCCTTTTTTCTAAAATTTTTCAGGCGAGTTAAAAAGGATTTGAAATGACGAAGCGTGTTCCTATTTCTTTTGAGTTTTTCCCACCAAAAACTGATGCGGGTGCGGAAAAGTTACGTGTTGTTCATCAAGAACTACAACTGTTAAATCCAGAGTTTTTCTCCATTACTTATGGTGCTGGCGGCTCTACCCGTGAACGTACTTTAGCTGCGATTAATGACTTTAATGGTCAAGGTACACCTGTTGCGCCTCACTTGTCTTGTATCGGGGATGACAAAGCCCGTATCGCAGAGCTTTTAGACTTATATAAATCTCAAGGTATTGATCGTATTGTCGCATTGCGTGGTGATCTACCTTCAGGTCAGGTGGGCTTAGGTGAACTTCCTTATGCACAGGATCTGGTTCGCTTTATTCGTGAACATTCAGGTGATCATTTCCACATTGAAGTCGCTGCATACCCTGAAATGCACCCACAAGCAGACAGTTTTGATGGTGATATCCAACGTTTTGTAGAAAAAGTAAATGCAGGGGCAAATGCCGGCATTACTCAATTTTTCTTCAATCCAGATGCATATTTCTATTTTATTGAACGAATTGCGAAAGCAGGCGTGAATATTCCAGTTGCACCAGGTATTATGCCGATCACCAATGCAAGCAACTTAATCCGTTTTGCTGATGGTACAGGTGCAGAAATTCCACGCTGGATCCGCAAGCAGCTTGCTGCCTATGGTGATGATAGTGCAAGCATCAAAGCTTTCGGTCACGAAGTGATTGTGAATCTGTGCGAGCGTTTAATCGCTGGTGGTGCACCAACACTACATTTCTACTCAATGAACCAAACTGAACCGACTCGACAACTGGTTGTTGATCTTGGTTTAAACTAATTTGTACGAGCCCTACCCAAGCATGAATCGTTTTTATATCGAAACCGAATTAAATACTGGCAATACCGTTGAATTAACAGAATCGGTATTTCATCACTGGGTACGTGTGCTTCGCGCAAAAGAACAAGAACAAGCCATCTTTTTCAATGGAAAAGGTGGTGAATATGTTGTAACCCTGACTCAGATCAACAAAAAAAATGCGTTTGTTTCGGTTGATCAGTTTGATGCAGCAGACCGCACTGCCCCTTTTAAGGTGACTTTAGGTCAAGTCATGAGTAAAGGTGATCGTATGGATTATGCGATTCAGAAAGCAACTGAACTCGGCGTTACCACGATTCAGCTTTTAACCAGTGAACGTTGCGAAATGCGTTTAAAATATGATCGCGACCAAAAGAAACTGGATCACTGGCAATCTGTGGCAATTGCAGCATGCGAACAATGCGGGATGAATCGTGTGCCAGAAATTCTTGCCCCTATTTCTGTGACTGACTGGGTTGAGTCTGACCTACCTGAATCACGTTTTGTGCTTGCTCCGAATAAAGATCAGAACAACGTTCTGTTAAATAGCTCACCTGATCTGGCTTTACTGATTGGCCCGGAAGGTGGCTTAAGTGAAGCAGAGATTAACATTGCCAATCAAAATAATTTTAAAAACTGGTGTATCGGAGACCGCGTTTTAAGAACAGAAACCGCTCCAGTTGTGGCTTTATCCATTTTAAATTACCACTTTGCTCCCTAATCATGCCTGAGCATTGCTTTCCATTTTATTTAGCGCTAATTTAAAGCGCAAATCGACTATGTTTACAAAAAAACAAAGACTGTCCACATAGATAAAAAATGAAAAGGATTATGCTTTATATGTTAGGGGTTCAGGACAAAAGCTTGCCACAGTTTATCTATACGGATCAAATTAGTTATCCGAATCATGTACGCTTGTTTGTAATAAGTGTGTTTGCTATTTGTCTGTTAGATTATGCACTGTTTGGCGTTTTTTACACCTTTGAAGCCAATATTTTTACCACATGGATGACTATCACACTTGCCATCCTGCTTGGTTTTTCCTGTATTTGTCATTTTTTATTAAAACGTTACTCTGCGGTTCGTTATAACCATAAAACCAATATTATTTTTCAACTCATTTGTTTTTTTACAGGTTTATTAATCGGCGTTAATACCGTCATTATCAATCATTACTTAGGCTCCGATGTTCCGAATTTGATCGGCTCTCATGTTTTAACGCTCACCGCGTTATTACTAACTGCGTCACATATCATTGCACTGACCTTTTTAACACAGCATATCCGTTATTTCTTTTTATTTTTTATCCCGAGTATCGCACCATTAATTATAACCCAGCTTTTACATCGGCATCATGACCATACCCTATTCTATCTGGCCTATTATTCGTCATTTTTCGCGACCGTGCTTTGCGCTCAAGCCACTTATAAAATTCACAAGCATCTCGCGCTGGTACTGGAAAAAAATAAACAATTGATTGATGCTGCGCAACAGCATAGCAATTGGACTGAAGAACTCTGCCAACAGCTTCAACATGAAGTGAATAAATCTAAAGATATCGAAGCCCAGCTCCAGTTCAATAATCATTTGTTAGAACAAAAAGTGCGTGAACGTACTTTTGACCTCACGCAGATGAATGAAAGTCTAGAAGAACATCGTCAGAGTCTGGCATTAGCACATGAAACCGCTGGAATTCAGCATTGGGACTGGAATCTTGAAAATACGATTCCTGATGCTTCGCCGCTTCCTCATGAAGTCGCACATAATGCGCAAAATCTTTATACCTTACTGAATGAAGTTACCCATCCAAATGATGTTGAACGTGTAAAAAACACCTTGTATCAACACTTATCGGGCCAATCACCGCGTTACGAAGAAACTTTCCGTATTAAAAATGAAAATGGTGACTGGACCTGGATTCACGCTGTCGGTCAGGTCATTTTAAGAGACCCGAAAAATGGTACCGCCTTACGTATGGTCGGTGTACATCGTGACATCAATCAGGAGAAGAAAGATCAGGAGCGCCTTAAATTGGCTGCAAATGTATTTGAACAGGCTTCTGAGGGTATTTTTATATTGGATGAAAACTTCAATTATGTTGAGATCAACCCTAAATATGAGCAGCTCACAGGTTTAGATAAACAAGCCATTTTAGGCAAACAGCTATTTGAAATTACCAAACAGAATAAACAGCATCATCATAACTTTCATCTTTCTATTCTGGATACGTTACGTGAAGCACAGGAATATGAAGGTGAATTTCAGGAAACTTATAACTCTGAAAAATCATGTTACCTATGGATTCACATCAATGCTGTGAAAGATGAACAAGATCGCGTCATCAATTATATTGGTATTGTTTCGGATCAAACTGAACGTAAACATCAGGAACAGCGTTTATCTTATTTGATCAATTACGACACCTTAACTGATCTGCCTAACCGTTTTTATTATCAGCAACAACTGCATCAATATCTAGTCAATGAACCTGCCATTCAACACTTGGCTGTCATTCGCCTGAATATCGATCGTTTCCGTGCACTCAATGAAATTATCAGCAATAAAGCTGGAAATGAGTTGCTTAAACAAGTCGCACAACGACTACGAATCAGTAATATTGATGCCCTGCTGGTCGCGCATTTAAGTGCAGATGATTTTGCAATTATTTATGAAATATCGCATTTACATCCGCCTATTCATCAACTCTGCAATAATATTGTAGAAGCTTTCAGCAAAGCTTTTTATATTGCCGATCAAGAATATTTTGTCAGTATCTCTATTGGGGTGGCGATCTATCCCGAACATGGTCGTCAAGTTGATAATTTAAATACCCATGCAGAACAGGCGCTAAATGAAGCAAAACGCCTAGGCGGCAATACCATCCATTATTATTCCAATGAAAGAGCGAATTTTGTTGATCAATATAGTGATCTCGAGCTTGATCTAAGAAAAGCCATTCAGAACAATGAACTGGTGGTTTACTATCAACCGAAGATCAGCACATTCAATGATCAGATTAATGGTTTCGAAGCGCTGATTCGCTGGAAACACCCAACTAAAGGATTAATTATGCCAAGCATTTTTATTCCTTTAGCAGAAAGCACCAGCTTGATTTCCGATATTGGGCAGTTTGTCTTACATGAAGCAGCCAAGCAGTTACAGGCATGGCAAAAACTTGGTTTTAGCAATATCAATATTGCGGTTAATATTGTGGCCCAACAGATTTTGCGTGGTCAATTACTGCATGATATTGACGAAGTCCTGACAACTTATGATGTTTCTGGCAAAAACCTTGAACTGGAAATTACCGAATCCGCTTTTCTGGAAAATACCGAGAACGTTAAAACTATTCTCAATGCATTGAAAGAACGTCAGATCTCTATTGCACTGGATGACTTTGGTACAGGCTATTCTTCTCTTGCCTACTTAACCGAATATCCAATTGACATTTTGAAAATTGATCGTGCATTTATTTTAAAAATTGGTAATCCAAAACAGGATGCGATAGTTAATGCCATGATCGCCATGGGTAAAACAATTGGCCTAAAAGTCGTTGCCGAAGGTGTAGAAACCGAACAGCAGCGTGACTATCTAAAAGCACAAAACTGCGACATATTACAGGGTTACCTGTTCTCCAAGCCACTGACTGCAATAGAAGCAACAGAATACCTGCAACAGCATCTACATCTGTCAACTGCAAGATATTCCATTTAAAAGTAAATTTTAAGCTTTTTGGCCCTTTCTTTGCTGCTGGGTATCGATTGTGAATAGCTGTATCGTTCAGTGAAAATAAGCTTTTTTGACTGTGCGAAAGCATGAACTAGTGCTATATTCTTGTGCACTTATCTTAATATAGTAATTAGACTTCTATATGTCTGATTATTATCGGAACAAATGAGACTCAGATGGACGATCAATCTTTAAAACAAGCCGCTTTGTATTACCATGAATTTCCTACACCTGGAAAAATCAGTGTGACACCGAACAAGCAGCTCGTTAACCAACGAGATCTAGCGCTTGCTTATTCCCCTGGTGTTGCAGCTCCATGTTTAGAAATCGAAAGAGACCCTTCTACCGCTGCGAAATATACAGCACGTGGTAATCTGGTCGCCGTCGTGAGTAATGGTACTGCTGTGCTTGGTTTGGGAAATATTGGTCCTCTTGCTTCTAAGCCAGTCATGGAAGGTAAAGGCGTTCTCTTTAAAAAGTTCGCTGGTGTTGATGTATTCGATATCGAAATTGATGAAAATGATCCAGACAAGATCGTTGATATTGTTGCTGCGCTAGAGCCAACATTTGGTGGTATCAACCTTGAAGATATCAAAGCGCCAGAATGTTTCTACATTGAAAAGAAACTTCGCGAACGCATGAAAATTCCTGTATTCCATGATGACCAACATGGTACAAGTATTATTGTCGGTTCAGCATTACTCAATGCTTTACAGATCGTAAATAAGAAAATTGATGAAATTAAAATTGTTGCCTCAGGCGCAGGTGCTGCTGCACTTTCTTGCCTAGATTTACTTTGCGCTTTAGGCGTAAATAAAAACAACATTGTTGTTGCTGACTCTCGCGGTCTTTTGACCACTGCGCGTGAAGGTCTGGACGAGTCTAAAAAACGTTATGTTCAAGACATTCAGGCAAGCCAGTTGCATGAAGTCATGGCAGGCGCAGATATGTTCTTGGGTCTTTCAGCAGCAGGCATCTTAACCAAAGAAATGGTTAAGGAAATGGCTGAGAACCCGATCATTTTTGCATTGGCAAACCCTGATCCAGAAATTTTACCTGAACATGCGCATGAAGTTCGCCCAGATGTCATTATGGCAACAGGTCGTTCTGACTATCCAAACCAAGTGAACAATGCACTTTGTTTCCCTTATATCTTCCGTGGTGCGCTTGATGTTGGCGCAACAACAATTAATGAAGATATGAAAATTGCCTGTGTTCATGCGATTGCGCGTATGGCACATGTTGAAGCAGATGCTGCAACTTACGGTGAAAAATCAGCTTCATTTGGTCGTGACTATCTGATCCCTCGCCCACTTGATCAACGTTTGATTCTGGAAATTGCTCCAGCCGTTGCGAAAGCAGCAATGGATTCTGGCGTAGCAACTCGTCCAATCGAAGACTTCTCTGCATATCGTCAACGTCTTTCTGAGTTCGTTTATAACTCGGCATTCTTGATGAAACCGATCTTTGCACAGGCGAAGACTGACCCTAAACGCATTGCTTATGCTGAAGGTGAAGATCTACGCGTATTACGTGCGGTTCAAATTGCTGTTGATGAAGGCTTGGCAAAACCGATTCTTGTTGGTCGTACAGCCGTGATCGAAGAGAATATCAAGAAGCTCGGTTTACGTTTACAACATGGTGTAAACATTGAAATCGTCGATCAGGAAAAAAATCCTCAGTACGAAGAGTTCTCTAAAGAATATCACCAGATCATGCAACGCAAAGGCGTTACAGTTGAATACGCTCAACGTGAAGCACGCCGCCGTTCTACACTCATCGCAGCGATGCTGGTGAAATTTGGTAAAGCAGATGGTATGTTATGTGGTACTTATTCAAGCTATGACATTCACTTAGATTTCGTGAAAAATATCATTGGTTTGAAAGAAGGTCGTAGCACATTCTTTACCTTGAACGCGTTAATGCTTGAAGATCGCAATTTATTTATTGCCGATACATATGTAAACACCAACCCAACTGCTGCTCAGCTTGCTGAAATGACCATTTTAGCAGCAGAAGAAGTTCGTCGTTTTGGTATTACACCGCGTGTTGCCCTGCTTTCGCACTCGAGTTTCGGTAGCGACCAAACCGATCCAAGCGCACAAAAAATGCGTGAAGTTTATCGTTTATTGTCTGAACAGGCACCTGAACTTGAAGTTGAAGGCGAGATGCACGGTGATGCAGCATTAGATGAAAATATTCGTCATTTTGCATTCCCGAATTCACGCTTCAAAGGTTCTGCAAATCTGTTGATTATGCCTAACCTTGATTCGGCAAACATTTCATTCAACCTGTTAAAAGCAACTTCGGGTAATAACGTGACAATTGGTCCTATTTTACTTGGTGCTGCAAAACCTGTTCATATTCTGACACCTACAGCAACGACTCGTCGTTTGGTAAATATGACCGCATTAACAGTCGCTGAAATTCAACAAAGCCAAAACTAAGTTCACCTAAGCAAAGCTTTTCCAGAAAAGCTTTGCTTAGCGCTTGAGAAAACCTCTATTCTGTAGCATGATTGTGTGAAGAATAGAGGTTTTTTCATGCAAGTTTATTTAGTAGGCGGTGCAGTTCGGGATCATTTACTCGGCCATCCCTATCACGAAAAAGATTATGTGGTGGTTGGAGCAACGCCCGAACAATTATTGGCCGAAGGTTATCAACCTGTCGGTAAAGATTTTCCTGTATTTCTACATCCAAAAACAAAAGAAGAATACGCACTAGCGCGCACTGAACGCAAATCTGGTGTGGGTTATCATGGCTTTCAGTTTTTTACCGATACCAGCGTAAAATTAGAAGATGATCTGATTCGTCGTGACCTGACCATTAATGCAATGGCAATGGACGATCATGGTCAAGTGTATGACCCTTATGGTGGTCAGCAGGACTTACAGCACAAAGTACTACGTCATGTTTCAGATGCATTTACCGAAGATCCCTTGCGTGTACTCCGCGTAGCCCGTTTTGCAGCACGTTATGCAACTTACGGCTTTACTGTTGCAGAAGAAACCTTGCAATTGATGCGGAAAATTGCCCAATCAGGTGAATTAAGCGCATTAACACCCGAGCGTGTCTGGAAAGAAACCTCTCGTGCCTTAATGGAAGACCATGCTGATGTGTATTTCCAGATCTTAAAAGACTGTGATGCCTTGGAAGTCTTATTTCCAGAAATTAATGCATTATTCGGCGTCCCACAGCGTCCAGAGTATCATCCTGAAATTGACTGTGGCATTCATACGTTAATGGCGCTTAAACAGGCCTGCTTAGCAAATTATGCACTTGAAGTGCGCTTTGCAGTGCTGGTACACGACCTAGGGAAAGCACTTACTCCTGTAGAAGAATTGCCACGACATATTATGCATGAAGAACGTGGTATTCCGCCCGTTACTCAAATCTGTGATCGCTTAAAAGTACCGACTGCGCTTAAAAATCTGGCTCTGATCGTATGTAAAGAGCATTTAAAATGTCATCAGGTGAAAAATCTGAAACCGGGTACTTTATGGCGTTTGTTACAGCGTTTGGATGTACTACGCCGACCAGAAAAAGTGGAAGCTTTTGTACAGGCCTGTGAATGTGATGCCAAAGGTCGCTTGGGTTTGGAGCAGCGCCCTTATCCGCAAGCACAATATATGTTAGATGCCATGCAAATCGTCAGAAATATACGTGCGCAGGATTTGCCGGAACATGTCAGTGGCCCAGAAATTGGGGAAATGCTGATTCAATATCGAATAGATGCTTTGGCAAAGTTCAAGGAACAACACATTAACTGATTAATTTTTAAGTAAATAAGATCTTTTTCTCGCATTTTTTGTTCGCTTTGCACTGAAAAGATTATTAATCAAGCAAACGATTAATTTTATTTACTATTGTTGTTGACGCATCTGCTTTTCATGCATAAAATGCGCATCAGATTCTCCAATAGCTCAGTCGGTAGAGCGACGGACTGTTAATCCGCAGGTCCCTGGTTCGAGCCCAGGTTGGAGAGCCAATCTACTATTCTCCCATAGCTCAGTCGGTAGAGCGACGGACTGTTAATCCGCAGGTCCCTGGTTCGAGCCCAGGTGGGAGAGCCAAGATTCTAAAAAGCCCTGATCATTGATCGGGGTTTTTTTTATGCCACGATAAAATCCAATAGCCATAAAAAAACCTCTGCTGATCAGAGGTTTTTTCTTTCGAATGCAGATTAAGCTGCAACCTTTGCGGGTACACCACTATGAAAACGGAATGTATCATCTGGAGTTAAAATCAGATTTTTTTCCACTTCACGGATATATTCAATGCGTTGCTGAATATCTTCTTCTGGATCTTTGAGTTTCGCTGATTTTGCAACATCTAAAGCCAAAGCTAAATAGTCCTCAAAATGGCGAGATTCCGATTTAAGTAAATAACGATAGTAACGCCCAAGCTCATCATCAACAATCGGTGCCAGCGCATAGAAACGCTCACATGAACGTGCTTCCACAAATGCACCAATGATCATGACATCAATCAACGCTTCAGGCTCATAAGTACGGATTTCTTTACGTAATCCGCCTGCATAACGCCCTGCGCTCAAGCCCTTCCATTCTTGGCCGCGCTTGTTCATGAATTCAAGTACCTGCTCATAATGCAGCATCTCTTCACGAACCAATTGCGCCAATTTCACTTGCAAGTCTGTAAAGAAGCTATAGCGGAACATCAAATTCATGGCTGTACTTGCTGCTTTCTTCTCACAGTTGGCATGGTCTTGCATCAAGATATCAAGGTTATTTACCGCTTCATCTAACCATGCCTGAGGCGTTGTACAACCTAAAAATGCAATGACGGGTTGCATTAACTCATCATAATTTACACTACTCATCAACTTATCTCGCAGCAGCCTGAATTGCTGCTTTCATATCTTTTACCGCTTGAGCCAGTCCAACGAATACGCTATCTGCAATAATCGAGTGACCAATATTCAGCTCATGAATTTGAGGGATCGCTGCAATCGCTGCAACATTGTCCAGATTTAAGCCATGACCTGCATTCACAACCAGACCTTTGGCAGCCGCATACTCCACGCCTTTGATAATACGATCCAATTCTGCTTGTTGCTGCTCCTCAGTCTCTGCATCTGCATAAGCACCAGTATGAATCTCAATGGTCGGCGCACCACATGCGACAGCCGCATCAATTTGAGCTAGATCAGCATCGATAAATAACGACACATCACTGCCAATTGCGGTCAGTGCTTGTGTTGCTGCCTTCACTTTTTCAAAGTGCCCTACAACATCCAGACCACCTTCGGTTGTCACCTCTTGACGACGTTCAGGGACAAAGCAAACATGTTGAGGCTGAATCTCTTTGGCAAATGCAACCATTTCATCTGTCACTGCCAACTCAAGATTCATTCGAGTTTTCAGCAAGGGACGCATACGACGTACATCATCATCCTGTATATGGCGACGATCTTCACGTAAATGCAAGGTAATCCCCTCTGCACCCGCTTGTTCACAAACCAAAGCAGCCTGAACTGGATCAGGGTAAGTTGTACCACGTGCCTGTCTTAATGTTGCAACATGATCAATGTTTACACCCAAGATTGCAGCCATAAAAAATATCCTATCGGTTTAGCCCTGAATAATTATTTTCAATACATCAGGAATATCAAGTTTGTGTACTTTGAATCCAGAGTTGACGGCTTTTGAGTGGCCGGTCACCCAACAATGAGCTAATCATTTGACGGTATAGTTTACCCAATAATTGCAATTGTTCGTGAGAAAAATCCTGACCATCTTCATAGTTTTGCATAGATGTAATCAACGTACCAGAAAGTGTCGAACGTGATGCTTGAGCAACGGGCAGAAAGCCATCATTCAGCTGAAATTGATAATGCCGAAGTGGCAAGATGTCTTGTTGATTTGCATCCACAGAGAAATCGATGGCATAGCCCAACTCTTGCAATAAATCATGCTCGAATTGACGCAGGATTTGTCGTAAGAATAAGGAGGCTTGCTCATGTGAGGCAAGTTGCTGCAATTGCAACAAGGTCAACTGATATTGCTCAAATGTTTGCGGTAAAGCCTCTTCCAGAGGGCAAAGACGCAACACAATTTCATTTAAATAGAAACCGGCAAAAAATGCATCGCCATGAAAGAAAACAGGCTGATTCAGAATTTCCAGTTTAGTGAAATTTTTAAGCTCGGATTTGCCTGTCGCTTGCAAGCAAATAGGTTGATACTGCGGTGGAGGAATCTGTCTTAAGATTCCATCCACCCGACCATATTCTTGTGTAAATAAATGCACAATATGGCTTTTTTCACGATATTTACGATGATGAATCAAATAGCCATGCAGGACTTCATTACGCATCATGGAACGATATTAGTCCTTCTTCTTTTCATCCTTTTCTTCATCATCACCATCAGGAATAACCGCACCTACGACAGCTGCCGTTCCTTTGACTACACCTTTGGTTGTCTTATAAGCCACTTTAACAGGTACAGTTACAAGCTTATGAACACACCCTTGCAACATGAAAATACATGTCACGATTGCGAATACACGAATTGTTGTTTTCATACCTGTTTCCATTGCTTAAATATCGCTATAACCCAAGCTTTTCAAAGCACGCTCATCATCAGACCAGCCGCCTTTGACTTTCACCCAAAGCGTTAGCATGATCTTTTGTTCAAACATTTTTTCCATGTCAGCACGCGCATCCATACCGATACTTTTCAGCTTCGCACCTTTATCACCAATCACAATGGCTTTTTGGCCTTGGCGTTCAACAAAGATCGTCGCATCAATATAAGTACAAGGTGGTTTTAAACGCCCTGTTTTTTCATTTACAGTCGCTTCTTCTGTTTTAAAAGATTCAATCTGTACAGTCAAATCGTATGGTAGCTCTTCACCCAACTGGCGCATGATTTTCTCACGAATAATTTCACTCGCAAGGAAGCGTTCAGAACGGTCAGTAATCTGATCCAGTGAATACAATGGCGGCTGATAAGGCAGATACTTTTCAATCGTATCACGCAAATGCTCAAGATTCGCACCACGCAATGCGGATACAGGAACAATCTCGGCAAAGTTCATTAACTTGGCACGTTCACGAATCAGCGGTAATGCTTCGTTTTTGTTCTCAAAGGTATCCAGCTTATTGATCACAAGAATTACGGGCATATCTGCATTTTTCAGCTTTTCCAAAACCAGTTCATCGTTTTGAGTCCACTTCTGTGCATCAACCACAAATAAAACCAGATTCACATCACGCAATGCTGAATGAGCAGCGCGGTTCATCATTTTATTGATCGCACGCACTTCTTTCTTGTGCATCCCTGGCGTATCAACAAATACCGCCTGTGATTTTTCACGAGAATCAATACCAACAATCTTATGACGTGTGGTTTGTGGCTTACGTGAAGTAATTGACAGTTTTTGACCCAATAAATGGTTCATTAATGTCGACTTACCGACATTTGGGCGACCAACGATCGCAACAAAACCGCTTTTAAAATCAGAAGGAATCGTAGTTCCTTGAGAACTGAAAAATTGATCAATCAAGTTACTGCCGTCTTGCTGCTCAGCTGCTTCTGGCTTATTTTCATTTGAATGGGACATCAGGTTATTGCTCCAATAATTTTAAAATCTCTGCCGCTGCCGTTTGTTCGGCAAAACGACGACTTGAGCCCTCGCCTTGAATTTTTGGCAATCCATCGACCAAACATTCCACTTTGAAATGCTGATTCGGTGCATCGCCCTGAATATCTACAACCTCGTAAACTGGGAGAGGTTTTTTACGTGCTTGTAAATACTCTTGCAAACGTGATTTCGGGTCTTTCAGTTGATCTGTCGGTTCGATATGATCAAGATATGGTTCATACCATTTTAACACAATGCGTTCCAACAGGTTGAGATCATTACAGTCTAAATAAATAGCACCAATAATTGCTTCAACTGTGTCTGCCAAAATAGATTCACGGTGATGACCACCTGATTTTAGCTCGCCAGTGCTTAAAATTAATGACCGACTCAGTTGTAAATCATTTGCGATTTTTCCTAACGCTTCCTGTCGAACCAAAGTCGCACGCATTCGCGTTAAGCGGCCTTCATTTTCCAGTGGATAGGCATTGTACAAATAATTCGCAACGATCATTCCCAATAATGAATCGCCTAGAAATTCTAGGCGTTCATAATTGTGTTTATGGCTGACAGAACGATGGGTTAAGGCCAGTTTTAACAAATCAATCTGTTTAAACTGGTGACCGATTCGTCCTTGCAACCGAGTATCATTGAGCTTGTTTTGCAGATTTTTGGTCAAAAGTCTTCTCAAAGGTCATAACTAGACTAATATTTAGCATGAAAGGCTTACGGATTTCATACTTCTTTACTACGACAAGATCATCTTTATAAGTCACTTGCGCAATATCCTTAAAATGTAGATCACGGATACCGTTCATATCAAAACGTTGATCCATCTGAGAGGCGAACTTACTTGGTGTAATGTTCGCAGGGCTATCTTTTAATAAGCCTTCAATCTGACTATTAATCAGCTTGTCATCCCAGTATGCTGGCCAGATCGCAATTGCTGCTTTTACAGCAACTGCAAATAAAACCACCCCAAATAAAATTGCAATATACGAAGTCCCAAGTTGAGATTTACGCATCTTTATATTTCCTTTATGTTTTTATCAATCAATCTTACCATTTCGGTTGAAACTTGGAAGATTAAAGCCTGGCTCTTTATGCATCCATATATAAAAAGCTCGACCTGTTAAATTCGCTTCAGGTACAAAGCCCCAAAAACGACTATCCGCACTTTGGTCACGGTTATCGCCCATTGCGAAATATTGACCTTCAGGCACGGTGACTTCCCAATCCTGTCCATTGCTTTTGATAAAGACGTCATTGGCTTTAGCAACAAATGGAACCAAGGCTTCAGCACCTTTTAATTGCGCAAACTGGAATTGCTCAATCAGTGGGTTACGCCCTTCTAGATAACGGATCAAATGTTGGTGTTCACCTAATGTTTCTTTAAAATACAAAGCCGTTGGTGTGTCTTGCTGGTCTTTCACACGTGAGAATTGCGTTGCGACTTTTGCAATTTGCTGACCATTAATCGTCAACTCACCCGCTTTAAACTGGATATGGTCACCCGGCAAACCCACTACACGCTTGATATAGCTAATCGTTGGTTGTGGTGGATAACGGAATACAATCACTTCACCACGTTTCGGCTCACCAACATTGACAACTTTAGTGTTCACTACAGGGAGACGTAAACCATAATCAAATTTATTCACCAGAATAAAATCACCTGTCTCCAAGGTAGGTACCATCGAGTCAGAAGGAATATTAAATGGTTCATATAAGAAAGAACGTAGAATCAGCACGACTGCCAACACTGGCCAGAAGTCATATGCCCATGTGATAAGAAAATGTTCCTGATTCCGCCCTCTATTTGCACGTTGTTTAAATACAAATTTATCAAGCAACCACACCAAAAAGAAAATCAGCGTCGCTGGTACCAGAATCAAATTAAAATCAAAATCCACAAACCCTCTCTTGCAGTCTCACTGCTCGTTTTGCAGCTGGGTAAAACCAGAGGTTTCCCCAGCCTCATTTCTTTATCTATCGACTTTCAATACAGCCAAGAACGCTTCTTGCGGAATTTCAACACTTCCCACTTGCTTCATACGCTTCTTACCTTCTTTCTGCTTCGCAAGAAGTTTCTTCTTACGTGAAACGTCACCACCATAACATTTAGCCAATACGTTTTTACGCATCGCTTTTACAGTAGAGCGGGCAATGATCTGTGCACCAATCGCGGCCTGAATCGCAACATCGTACATTTGACGTGGAATGAGATCTTTCATTTTCTCAACCAGTGCAATACCACGATGACGCGCATCTTGACGGTGGCAAATCATTGCCAAGGCATCAACCTTCTCGCTATTAATTAATACATCCACCTTAACCAAAGCTGAACTTTCGAAACGAACAAAGTTATAGTCGAGTGATGCAAAACCACGTGAACATGATTTTAATTTGTCAAAGAAATCCATGACCACTTCTGCCATTGGAATTTCAAAAGTCACGGAAACCTGATTACCCAAGAATTTCATATCTTTTTGTACACCACGACGCTCGATACACAAGGTCATGACATTACCTAAATATTCTTGTGGCACAAGGATATGACATTCTGCAATTGGTTCACGTAAGTCTTCAACTGTAGAACCGTCAGGCATTTTTGATGGACTATCGATATAAATAATATCGCCTTTCTTAGTCAGCGCTTCATAAATTACCGTTGGAGCAGAACTAATCAGATCAAGATCGTATTCACGCTCTAAACGCTCTTGTACGATTTCCATGTGTAGCATTCCCAAGAAGCCACAACGGAAACCAAAGCCTAATGCATCTGAACTTTCAGGTTCAAAGAATAAAGCCGAATCGTTAATCTGTAGTTTTTGTAACGCTTCACGGAACGGTTCAAAGTCACTTGAATCAATCGGGAAAAGTCCAGCATATACCTGTGGTTTTACCTTTTTAAAACCAGGTAATGTTTCAACTTCAGGCGTAGACGAAAGCGTGATGGTATCACCGACTGGCGCACCAAAAATATCTTTAATACCTGCAATCACGAAGCCAACTTCACCCGCTTCGAGGATGTCAGTTTCGGTGTGTTTCGGATTAAAAACACCAACAGAAGTTACAGGATGAGTTTGACCTGTCGATTTCACCAACATCTTGTCGCCCTTACGGATACGACCTTGCTTGATACGGACGAGGGAAACAACACCTAAATAGTTGTCAAACCATGAGTCAATAATTAATGCCTGTAATGGCGCATCACGGTCACCTTCAGGTGCTGGAATGACATCCACAAGACGCTCTAGAACGCCTTCAACACCTAGACCAGTTTTTGCAGAACAAGTTGGTGCATCTGTCGCTTCAATCCCGATAATTTCTTCAATTTCGTGAATGACACGTTCAGGCTCTGCCTGAGGCAAGTCAATCTTGTTCAAGATTGGTAAAACCTCTAAGCCCTGTTCAATTGCGGTATAGCAGTTAGCAACAGACTGCGCCTCAACCCCTTGTGCAGCATCGACAACCAGCAATGCCCCTTCACAAGCGGCCAAAGAACGTGATACTTCATAAGAGAAGTCAACGTGCCCTGGGGTATCAATAAAGTTTAATTGATATTCCTGACCATTCGGATGCGTGTAATACAACGTCACCGAAGCGGCTTTAATTGTAATCCCACGCTCACGCTCAAGCTCCATAGAGTCTAATACTTGAGCTTGCATCTCACGATCTTGTAAACCACCGCACATTTGAATGAAACGGTCAGCCAGCGTTGACTTACCGTGGTCAATGTGTGCAATGATCGAGAAATTGCGTATATTTTTGATATCTACGGATTTTTTAGCTTGCGCCATGGGTTACCTTAAGAATATGTACACAACAATCTATTCAATTAAATAACTGACTATTGTTGCGAAAAATAATGTTTAAAAAGTTCGGCACAGTATAAGCACAACAATGTTAAAAATATAGTGTTAAAAGTATATGTGACTTAGACTACATCGCGATGAAGGAAGCAATCTAACAAGGAGCAGTCGATTTCCTGAAGCAGAACAGAACGATCCAATTAAAAAAGCCAAATGCGCCTTTTTGATCGTACAAAGTAGAGAATAGAGATATTAGCTAGGCGAATACCATGCCAGCTTTATTTGAATAATTTTAACCTTATACATGGCAACTTTAACATTAGTAGATCACAAGACATTGAACTGAGCGATAAGGACTCAAGTACAACTATAAAGACAATATGATTCGCTTTCCTCTCTTCCTAGCACTTACCTACATTTCACTTAGATTACTCATTTTAAAATCAATTTGGGTTGATGTAATAAAAATAAAGAACAAGAGTCGCGAGCAAAAGGCTTGCAAGTGTTAAATAACATCCCACTGTATTAAAGCTTTTTACGAATTTTAAGATGTCCATATTTCATAATTTTTGAAAAAGTTGTGACTATTATCACAGATTTACAGAAAAATGGTGAAACAACTGCCGATAAAAGCATCAATTAAGCCGACAAACTCCCCATATCCTTTTTAACAATCGTTTTCCCGATCAAGCAATCAAAGCAACATCTCAAAATATAGAAATGAATCCCTATCGATCACCTCAAGACTTATCTACGCTCTGCCAATAGCAATAAGCCTTCCTTACTAGAGACACCTCAATGACATCGCTAGATCAAACCTAATTTTTTATATTCTTGAATAGTAGATATAGAGCTTAGTGAGGCGCCAGTTTCAGACTAAAAGCAAATACTTCATCATGCACAGCAATTTGATCCAAGAAAAAAGCCGCACTTTAGCAGTACGGCTCTTTAATTATCTTTTTTAATTATTCAATTTTATGCCAGAACATCACAGTTAATTTAAACTCATATTTAATTAAAAAAGCGCAAGCAATTAGACCAAGACCTACACACACAAGTGTCATATCAAAAATAATACTTCCGATCACCAGTACAACGCCTGCAAATAAAAACAGCAAATAAAAAACAACAACCCCTAAGTTGTCATTCATCATGTTCCCCGAAACACAATATAAGAGCCTACAAATTAAACAATATACAAAAATAATACAATTACCTTGATATATTGAATTTTTCGCATAAACCAACGTATTCAAACGTTTTTTTGAGTGTCGAAGCTGTGATTATGTTAATTGGTTAACTTTTCTTTTACTTATTTTGATAAATAAATCATAAAAAGCAGCCAAGCATGTACCGTCCAGCTGCCCTCCTGTCTTTAAATGTTAAAGTGACTAAGACTATTCATATGAAATTGAAAAATCCATTGGATTTAAATCTGGCGAAATCGGCTGATAGGCTTGCGTAAAACTTGGTGACATCCGTTTTGGGCGACCTGTTTCGATTTCGATACAGGCCCATTTGGTATTTCCAACAAACAGTACACTTTGGTCTTTAGGGCGATAAAATGCATACTGGCGAAAAGAGTACAGTGCATTAATATCATCCAGCCACGTCCTCAAGATCACCTCTTCACCTTCCAGAGCTGCTTTACGATATTGCACATGATGCTCGACAGCCACCATTGCATGTTTAAGTTCAAGATATTGAGCAAGACCCAAACCCAAAGTTTCTATATGCGCTGCGGCGACATCCTGCATCCACTGAATGTACATCACATTATTAACATGGCCCAGCACATCAATATGCTCAGGCTGAACTTGTATTTTTAAATCAAAAATCGTACTCATAATCTAGCTTATTTCATCAATCAAAGTTCAGCGACATACACTAGTCTAAATACAACTGTATTTCAAAATAAAAACCACCCTAAATTAGAGTGGTTTTTATCAATCACAATCAGGTTTAAGGTAAACGTAAACCTAAAATCGCACGTTGTCCTTGACGAATAATCGTTACACGCGCAACACTATTTTTTGGTAAAGCGCCCACAGTTTTAGCGAACATCTGGCTATTGGTAATCGCTGTACCATTGACTTGTACAATCACATCGCCCGCCACCAGATTCGATAATGATGCAAGCCCACCACGCTTCACATCCTGAATCAGAATACCGCTACGAACATCTAAACGCGCTTGCTCAGCAGCAGTCAGGTCACGAATACTCATGCCTAAACCGCTAGTCGGATTATTTTTCTCGGCATCAGCAGCTGTATCATCTGGTGCAGTGCCCAATGTCGCAGCAATGGTACGCGTTTTATCATCACGTAAAATTTCTAGCTGAACAGTTTGATTTGGAGCAATACGATTCAGTGCATAAAGTAGATCACCCGTACGCGAAATCGGTGCACCATTGGCTTTCAAGATGACATCACCCGATTTTAGGCCTGCTTTTTCAGCAGGTGATTTTGGTGCGACCTGAGTAATCAATGAACCTTCTGGTTTCGGCAACTTATATGCTTCTGCCAAGTTACGGTCAATATCTTGCATCATGATCCCAAGATAAGAACGTGTCACTTTACCCGTCGTTTTCAACTGTTGTACGACGTCCATCGCCACATCAATTGGAATCGAGAAGGACAAGCCCATATAACCGCCCGTACCACTAAAGATACGCGAGTTAACGCCCACCACTTCACCACGCTGGTTAAACAACGGACCACCAGAGTTACCCGGATTCAATGCAGCATCAGTTTGGATAAATGGAACTGAAGTCTCGCCACTCATATTACGAGATTTTGCACTTACAATCCCTGCTGAAGCTGAATAGTCAAAACCAAAAGGTGAACCAATTGCGAGTACAGGCTCGCCTACACGCAGTTGATCCACATTACCAATTCTTAATTCTGGGAAATTGCTTCCATTCACTTTAAGCAAAGCAATATCAGTACGTTCATCACTACCTACAAGCGTCGCATCCAGTTCACGGCGATCATTCAGGATAATACTGATACGGGAAGCATTATCAACCACATGACGATTCGTTAATAAATAACCGTCCTTGCCAATAAAGAATGCACTGCCATAACCCGTTTTTTCCTGTGGCCCCTGCTGTTGCGGGATAATCACCTGATTACCAAAAAAACGACGCAAGATTTCAGGAACTTGTTGTTGTAATAACTCTTCCTGAGTCATTTTCTTTACAACGTTGACACTCACAACAGCAGGACTAACCTGCTCAACGAGGTTTGAAAAATCTACTGGTGAGGCAGCGTTGACTTGAGCAGCTGCTATCGTAAATACAGCAGCATACATTCCTTGTTGTAAATAGCGACTTTTCATGAAGCAAGAACCTACATACTGATGATTAAAATAAATGTTATGGTCTATGTTTGTAGCATAACCCTACCATTCTTTTCGTAAAAAAATGTTTATATTTTCAATGCATACAACGAAATAGACAGATGAAATGTGAATAAATTATGGAGACAATTCCAGACATTCAAATTTCATCTAAGGTTTTATATTGAGCAGCTTAATTCTAGATTAAAACAATGTACTGAAAGGTAATCGTTTTCTGATATAAGACAAAATATACAAATAATAATTGGTGAATAAATCGCATTCGCTAAAAATTCACTCAATTTCAGGCAGATTAGCCCTTGCCTTTTTGACAAAAAAGCGGTGTCATTAGCGAACGTTTAAAACTGAAGCAGATCGACGACATGCCTGATTTAAAAACAATTCACCATTTTGATGTGATTATTGTGGGCAGTGGTGGTGCAGGTTTAAGCCTCGCACTCTCTTTACCAAGTCATTATAACATTGCAATTCTAGCCAAAGCCGCGCTGACAGAAGCCAGTACCTTCTATGCTCAAGGCGGTGTTGCTGCAGTCTTAGACGAAACAGATTCTATTCAACAACACATTAATGACACTATGATTGCAGGTGGTCATCTGTGTGAACTGGATGCAGTGAAGCATACGGTTGAAGGTGGTAAACCTTCGGTGGATTTCCTGCTTAAGCAAGGCGTGCAATTTACTTTAGATGATGATGAGCAATTACACCTGACTCGTGAAGGTGGTCACTCACAACGTCGTATCATTCATTCTGCCGATGCAACAGGTAAAGCCATTTCAACCACATTGGTTGAACGCGCAAAAGAACGAAAAAATATTACGATCTTTGAAAATTATATTGCGATCGATTTAATTACCCTGCACAAACTCGGTCATCATCATCAGGCCAATCGCTCGATCGGTCTATATGCTTTAGATGAAATCAACGAACAGGTTCATACTTTCCTCGCACCATTTACAGCTTTGGCCTGCGGCGGTGCAATGAAAGCTTATCTCTACACGTCTAATCCAGATATTGCGACTGGTGATGGAATTGCCATGGCCTATCGTGCAGGTTGCCGTGTCGCCAATATGGAATTTAACCAATTCCATCCGACCTGTTTATATCATCCAAAAGCGCGTTCTTTCTTAATTACTGAAGCAATGCGTGGTGAAGGTGCTTATTTGCGCTTACCAGATGGCGAGCGTTTCATGCTGCGTTTTGATGAACGTGCTGAACTTGCACCGCGTGATATTGTGGCACGTACTATCGACCATGAAATCAAACGTTTAGGGATTCGTCACGTCTGGTTAGACATTACCCATAAATCACCAGAGTTTATTACTGAACACTTCCCAACACTGTATGCCCGTTTGCTGGAACTGGGTATTGATATCACCAAAGATATGATCCCTGTTGTACCTGCAGCGCATTACACCTGTGGCGGTGTGGTAGTCGATGAGCATAGCCAAACGGATTTAGACGGTTTATATGCGATTGGTGAGACCTCTTATACGGGTTTACATGGCGCTAACCGTATGGCAAGTAATTCATTACTCGAATGCTTCGTTTACGGTATGAGTGCAGCAGAAGATATCGAACAAAAGTTTGATGCAGACTTTAAACTGCCAGAAGTCCCTTCTTGGGATGAAACGCAAGTCACCGATGCAGATGAAGATGTGGTGATTCTGCAAAACTGGGATGAACTGCGTTCGACCATGTGGAACTATGTCGGTATTGTACGTACCACGAAGCGTTTGCAACGTGCTTTACATCGTATAGAAATGTTGAAACGTGAAATTACTGAGTATTATCAGGATTATCGTGTCAGCAAAAACTTGATTGAGTTACGTAACCTAGTTCTGGTTTCAGAAATGATTGTACGTTGTGCAATGGAGCGTAAGGAATCGCGTGGTTTACATTACACGCTGGATTATCCAGAACTCTCGAATGAGATTCGTAAGACGGTACTCACGCCACCAAACTTTAAAGTGGAACAACCGTTGGTGAATGAATAGGACTTTTAATTTATTCATCTATTATTTTTTTAATTGGCACTGCCTCATATAGCCAAAATAATTAAATATTGTTTATATAGGCGATACATTACTTTGAAGGATCAAAGTAATCAAAATCCCTTGTTGGACAGAGGGTACATCCTTGTTACCCCTGCCCAACTGGCGGCATCCATGCCGCCGTTCTCGATCGTAAATAGCAACTTGAATTCAAGTACTAAGAATCAGGCTATTGTCAGATTTGATATTGCTTAGAGCCTATTTCAAATATTGCAGTGCCTCTTCAAACACTACATCAGCATTCTGTGTGGCATCCAAACGCTTCATCCGTTCAGGCTGTGCCTGCCATAAAGCCTCATAACCCGCACGCACTTTGGCAAAGAAACTCAACTTCTCTTGCTCAAAACGATCCAGTGCACCACGCTCTCGCGCACGGGTCATGCCCAATTCAATCGGTGCATCTAACCAAAAGGTAATATTTGGCATTTTCGCGACAAAAGTTTGATTCAAGAGTTGAAGCTTTTCCTGACTTAAACCACGTCCAGAACACTGATAAGCAAAGCTGGCATCGGTAAAACGATCGCTCAGCACAATCTTCCCTGCCGCTAATGCAGGTAAAATGACTTGCTGTAAATGCTGTGCACGGGCAGCATAAATCAACAACAGCTCAGTATCATGACTCATTTGCTCTTCATGATTCACGGCCAATAATAATGAACGAATTTGTTCAGCCAATGGTGTACCGCCCGGTTCACGGGTTAACACCACTTCTTTACCTTGCTGTTCAAAGTACTGATGAATTTTACGAATCAGCGTGGTCTTCCCTACGCCTTCCGTCCCTTCAAAACTAATAAACATTATTCGCCCTGCTTTTTCTTTGAACGTAGCACAGTTAAATATTCTTGCACTGCGCGATTATGGTCTTCTAAAGACGCGGTAAATTTATGCCCACCATTACCTGTGGCAACGAAATAGATATTTTTAGCATCATCAGGATGCATCGCTGCTTCAATTGCTTTCTTACTTGGCAAAGCAATTGGTGTTGGAGGTAAACCATTAATGGTATAGGTGTTATACGCAGTCGGCGTACGTAAATCATTACGGGTGATATTGCCTTTATAATTGTCACCCATGCCGTAAATGACAGTTGGGTCGGTTTGCAAACGCATCCCCATTTTCAAACGACGCACAAATACACCTGAAACCTGTTCTAATTCGCTGTCTAAACTGGTTTCTTTCTCGATAATCGAAGCCATGATTAACGCTTCATACTTATCTTTATAGGGTAAATTCGGTGCTTTTTTTGCCCAAGCGTCATCCAGTGATTTCATCTGACGGCGATACAAATCAGTTAAGATTTTTTTATCCGTTTCGCCTTTGGCAAAGAAATAGGTATCAGGTGCAAACAAGCCTTCTGGATGTGTATACGGAATATCTAATTGTTTTAATAATTCAGATTGAGGAAGGTCTAACAGTGTATTGGTGACATTCGAGTCTTTTCTTAAACTCTGGATCAACTGAGAAAAAGTGGTTCCTTCAATCACCAAAATACGATTCATTTGTGCATTGTCCGCATCAGACAACATATCCATGACTTGACGGATACTCATGCCCTGCGAAATTTCATAGACACCTGCTTTCATAGTGTCGTGAATCATAAACTTCTGATAAAGCTTTAGAACAATTGGAAAATTCACGTTATTTTCTTTGGCTAAACGATCAATAAATCGAGAATACGTATCGCCAGAAGAAATCACTAAAAGTTGCTTCTTACCTTCTATAGGATAATTTTTAAATAAACTTGACCATACAATGCCAAAGATCGCCAATACAAAGATAACAATGGCGATCAAAAAGGCTTTAAAAAAAGAAAATCTGGATTTCGGTTTAGCTTTGGGCTTTTTCTTACTTTTGCTGGAACTAGGCGGCTTTGGCATATTAATCAATCTGGCTAAGTTTTAAAGTTTCAAATAAATCAAGATAAGGTTGTTGCTCTAAACAACGGTCATGAAATCGAATCACCGCTTTCATCGGGTGCAAAGCATTGCAGAAAAATAAACTCTGAATACGTCCAATTTCATTCATATCAATACAACGCTGCTCACAAGGAACATGATACTGCTGCATTCGTGACAAAATTTTGGCGCGCATCACACCGTGGACGCCATTATAGCGAAGTTCTGGCGTAATCCACCGATCATTTATACGAATAAAACAATTACTGCTCACCCCTTCAACAATAGTGCCCTGCACATCACTGACCAGTGCTTCCAGCCAGCCTTGCTGATCTGCCTCTTGCTTGAGTAATACCTGCTCCAGTCTATTTAATGTTTTTAATCCAACCAGATGCGGCATGTTCAATCCCAACGCATGATTTAACATGCCACTTTCAATCCATTCTGGTTGAAAAGCCTGTGTCACTCTTGGGTAATACCAGACATAGATGTCGGCAGCATGCAGCGGCAAACTATAACCTCGATCACCTTCACCGCGGCTAATTACCACTTTTAAAGTGCCATTGAGATTTGAATGTTGCTGCTGTAAATGCACAAATGACTTTTCAATCAAGGATAAATCTGCATCCAGACTTAAGCCTATACAGGCCAGTTTTAAACGTGCAAAGTGCAGTTCTTTTAGCTCAAAATTTCCATGAAAAATACGTGCAGTGGTAAAACAGCCATCACCGTAATGAAAAGCCCGGTCTAATAAAGGAATGGAGTCAATCAACTGTCCATTTTTATAACACTGCATGATCTAGGCACCTATCCACTCTATACAAGACCTTCTATGACAAGAAATAAGCCATTGATTTTAAATGAGTATAACAATTAACAGCTGGAATTAAAAATTTCTTATTTATCAATAATTCAGCAAAGCTTATCTCTTTTATCTATTTCTATTTTTTTCATAACAAATTCGGTTTTAATTATTTTTTTTGCAAAAAAACTGGCGTTATGCTGCGTACATATTCCAAACAGTGATTTAGTTTTAAGGGGTTTCTCATGCGTTTTTCTCAAGTTAAAGTCGGCATCATTGCCGCACTACTCTCCGTTTCATCATTTGCGGCACAAGAATTTTTAAACGTTTCTTATGATCCGACTCGTGAACTCTATACAGATTTCAATAAACAATTCGGTACGTTCTGGAAACAACGTACGGGTCAAGACATCGACTTTAAACAATCACACGGCGGCTCAGGTAAACAAGCCCGTGCCGTGATTGATGGCTTGAATGCAGACGTGGTCACACTTGCGCTTGCAGCAGACATTGATGAAATCGCTCAAAATGCAAAATTACTTCCAGCGGATTGGCAAAAGAAATTACCGAACAACTCTACGCCATATACCTCAACCATTGTCTTCCTCGTTCGTAAAGGCAACCCAAAACAAATCAAAGATTGGGGTGACTTGATTAAACCAGGTGTAGAAATCATTACACCAAACCCAAAAACTTCAGGTGGTGCACGTTGGAACTACTTAGGTGCATGGGCTTGGGCTAAACATCAAAAAGGTGGTAACGACGCCAAAGCACAAGAATTTGTTCGTCAAATTTACAAACAAACCAAAGTTCTTGACTCTGGTGCCCGTGGTGCAACCACAACCTTTGCTGAACGCGGTATTGGTGACGTATTACTGGCTTGGGAAAATGAAGCTTACCTTGCAGTACGTGAGCAACCAGGCAAATTCGAAATCATTACCCCTTCTCTGTCAATTCTTGCAGAACCACCAGTGGCAGTTGTAGAAAAAAATGCTGAGAAAAAAGGTAACTTACAAATCGCTCGTGGTTACTTGAACTATCTGTATTCACCAGCAGGTCAAGAGATTGCTGCACGTAATTTCTATCGCCCACGTAATGCAGCGGTATTAAAGAAATATAGCAATGTATTCAAACCACTCAAACTTGTGACAATTGATCAAGAGTTTGGCGGCTGGACCAAAGTACAAAAGACTCACTTTGATAACGGCGGTGTGTTTGACCAAATCGTCAAACTCAACAACTCAGGGAAATAATTTACTCAGCGGGTAAATAGGGAGAGCGGACATGATTCATACTGTAATTGTTCCAGGTGTAGGTGGTAGCGAAGCGCAGCATTGGCAGTCTTGGTTACAACAGCAACTCGTGTCTAGCTCTCGCGTTCAACAGAAGCATTGGGATCGTCCTGTGCTCAGTGAATGGGTTGCCCAATTTGTTAAAATGGTTGTTGCTGCCCCAGCACCTGTTCAAATCGTTGCTCATAGCTTTGGTTGCTTAACCAGTGTTGCTGCGCTAGCGGAACATCCTGAACTCAGAGCTAAAGTGAAAAATCTGGTGTTGGTTGCCCCTGCAAATCCTGCACGATTTGGTGAAGCAGGCTTTGCCCGCCACAGCTTGACTGACTATAAACAGTATTTTCAGCAACTTAAAATTGATGTACCAACCACGTTATTGATTAGCGAAAATGATCCTTGGCTAGGTTATGTCGATGCCTTACAACTGGCACATGCTTGGAAATTGACACCCATCAATTTAGGTCCAGTCGGTCATATTAATGTTGCTTCCGGATTTGGCCCTTTCCCAGAGATTCTGAACTACTTGCTGCCTGAAAAAAAGACGCAGCTCGTCGCCCGAATGAGTCAGGCAAATTTTAATCTGAAATTTGCCTAACACCGCCCCCGTATTTTTAGTATTCGCATTATTTATTTGCTTGTTTAGCAAACATTTCTCTTTGAGGAAACATCATGTCGCAGCGTTCCCGAGTGCTGCCTGGGTTTGGTCTCTCATTAGGCTTCACCCTCGCTTACGTGTCTTTGATTGTGCTTATTCCTTTATCTGCTGTCTTTATCAAATCTTTAGGGATTGGATGGGATGGTTTATGGGAAATCTTAACTTCAGAACGAATTTTAAAATCCTTACAACTGAGCTTTAGTGCTGCATTGATTGCTGCTTTGGTCAACGTGGTATTCGGCTTATTGCTGGCATGGTGTCTGGTTCGCTACACCTTTCCAGGTAAAAGAATCGTTGATGCATTGGTTGATTTACCCTTCGCGCTACCCACTGCGGTTGCAGGTATCGCATTAACCTCTTTGTATGCACCTACAGGCTGGATCGGACAATATCTGTCTCCGCTTGGGATTGAGGTGGCTTATACCCCGATTGGTATTACACTGGCACTCATCTTTATTGGTTTACCTTTCGTGGTTCGTACCGTACAACCCGTATTAAGCGATATTGAAACTGAACTAGAAGAGGCTGCTTCTGCCTTGGGTGCCAATCGTTGGCAGACCATTACCAAAATCATTTTACCAATTTTATTCCCCGCTTTACTGACTGGTTTTGCTTTAGCTTTTGCACGTGGGGTCGGTGAATATGGTTCAGTAATTTTCATTGCAGGTAACCAGCCTTATAAAACAGAAATTGCACCGTTGATGATTATCTGTCGCTTAGAGGAATATGATTACGCAGGTGCAACGACCATTGCTGTGGTTATGCTTGTTCTATCATTTGCCATCCTATTTTTAATTAACTTAATACAAGCATGGGCAAGCCGTCGCACAGGGAGAGTTGCACAATGAGCTTAAATACCAACAGCAACGCTTTAGCCCTCAAACTGCAAAGCCGAGATGCAACCCGGGAACCGACATGGGTACGTTATAGCTTAATCGGTGTGGCCTTAATCTTTTTCTTAAGTTGCTTACTGCTTCCTCTGATTTTGGTCTTTGTTGAAGCATTTAAACAAGGCCTAGCCGTTTATATCAACGCCTTAACCGATTCAGATACCTTATCGGCAGTAAAGTTAACCTTACTTACAGCCGCAATTGCCGTACCCATTAATGTGGTGTTTGGTGTTGCAGCAGCATGGGCCGTTGCAAAATTCCATTTCCGTGGTAAAGCGATTCTTACCACCATTATAGATATACCATTTTCGGTCTCACCTGTGATTGCAGGCTTGATGTTAGTCCTGATTTTTGGCGCACAAGGCTGGATGGGTGGCTGGTTAATGGATAACGATATCAAAATCCTGTATGCCGTACCTGCGATTGTATTAGCCACCATTTTTATTACTGTTCCATTTGTAGCACGTGAATTAATTCCTTTAATGGAGGCTCAAGGGACTGAGGAAGAAGAAGCCGCGATTGTACTCGGTGCTTCTGGCTGGCAAACCTTCTGGAGAGTCACTTTACCCAATATCAAATGGGGTCTGATTTACGGTGTGATTCTGTGTAATGCCCGCGCAATGGGTGAGTTTGGTGCAGTATCCGTGGTTTCTGGCCATATTCGTGGTCAAACCAATACCTTACCGCTACACGTCGAGATTCTTTATAACGAATATACCTTTAGTGCTGCATTTGCTGTGTCATCGTTACTGGCATTTTTAGCGATTCTCACTTTGATCTTGAAAACGTGGCTCGAAGTCCGCCAAGAACAAGCAAATAAGCATCAGCCCAATCACTAAGGAATAAACACATGAGTATTCAAGTTAAAAATATTGAAAAACACTTTGGTGCATTCCATGCGCTAAAAAATATCTCTTTGGACTTTCCTGAAGGTGAATTGGTTGCCCTACTTGGTCCTTCAGGCTGCGGTAAAACAACATTATTACGCATCATTGCAGGATTGGAATCTGCAGATGGTGGTCAGGTTTTACTTGAAGGTGAAGACGCAACAGACATCCACGTGCGTGAACGTCAGGTCGGTTTTGTATTCCAGCACTATGCCCTGTTCCGCCACATGACTGTTTTCGACAATATTGCCTTTGGCTTACGTGTTCGCCCACGTGCAACACGCCCTTCTGAAGCTGAAATCAAAAAACGTGTTACACGCTTACTTGATCTGGTGCAACTTGGTTTCTTGGCAGATCGTTACCCTGCTCAGCTTTCTGGTGGTCAACGCCAACGTATTGCATTAGCCCGTGCGCTAGCTGTTGAACCACGTGTTTTGTTACTGGATGAACCATTTGGTGCGCTTGATGCGAAAGTCCGTAAAGAATTACGTCGTTGGTTACGTACCTTGCACGATGAGCTGCATATCACGTCGATCTTTGTAACCCACGATCAGGAAGAAGCTTTAGAAGTTGCAGATCAAATCATTGTCATGAACAAAGGTGATGTCGAACAAATCGGCTCACCACGCGAAGTGTACGAAAAACCAGCAACACCTTTTGTTTTTGATTTCCTTGGTCAAGCAAATCGTTTTGAAGGTGAGCATACTGGCGGTATTATCCGTATCGGTGATGATCGTATTCAGCTACCAAGTCTATTAGACGCACCACAAGGCAAAGTGATTGCATTTGCACGACCAAATGAATTACATATTCACACCCAACCTCAAGCCAATACCATTGAGGCAACGTTCTTACGTGAAGTGTGGATTGCTGGCCGAGTTGTGGCTGAATTACAAGATCGTAGTGGACGAACGATCGAAATTTTATTAAGTGTAGAAGAAGCGAACTTACATCAATTCAAACCAAATCAAACCGTTTGGATCAGTGCGGCTCAACTTCATTTATTTGCAGATCAATCAACGCAAGTTGCTTAGAATAATATCTTGAGTGCGGCTAAAATATCCTTGTGAAAATTTAGCCGATGCTCACTTTTTATGTGGAAAAACGATTATGAACTTTCAACAACTCAGAATTATTCGAGAAACTGTTCGCCAAAACTTTAATTTAACCGAAGCATCTGCGGCACTTTATACCTCCCAATCAGGTGTTAGTAAACACATCAAAGATTTAGAAGATGAATTAGGTGTCCAGTTATTTGTACGTAAAGGTAAACGCTTATTGGGTCTGACTGAACCTGGTCAGTCATTATTGAGCATCGTGGAACGCATGTTGGTCGATGCAGACAATATTAAACGTCTAGCCGATGATTTTAACAAAGTTGACGAAGGCACACTGACGATTGCGACAACACATACACAAGCGCGTTATGTACTGCCGCCGATTGTGAATCAGTTCAAAAAATTATTCCCGAAAGTTCATTTGGTTTTACAACAAGCCAGCCCTGTTGAAATTGCAGAAATGCTCCTTCAAGGTGAAGCGGACATCGGCATCGCAACCGAATCGTTAACCACAGAAGAAAATCTGGCAAGTGTGCCTTATTATGAATGGCACCATAGCATTATTACGCCGAAAGACCATCCTTTAGCAAAACTAGATAAAATCAACCTCGATGTTTTAGCAGAATATCCGTTGATTACTTATCATGGTGGTTTTACAGGTCGTTCTAAAATTGACAAAGCTTTTGAAGATGCACAATTGCACGCAGACATCGTGATGTCAGCACTCGATGCCGACGTGATTAAAACCTATGTTGAACTGAATATGGGTGTCGGAATTGTCAATGATGTTGCTTATGATGCTGAACGTGACTATCGCCTACAACAAATCAAGACTGATGTGTTTGGTGTGAATACGACATGGATCGCAGTACGTAAAGGCCATTTACTGCGTGGTTATGGTTATGAATTTATCTCTTTATGCTCACCAGAAACAGATATTAAAGCTTTGAAAAAAGTCGCTTATCCAGAAGAATAAATTATCTAAAAATAAAAGGCGCATGATGCGCCTTTTATTTTGACGATGAGCAGATATAAAAAAACGAGCATGACGCTCGTTTTTTTATATTGAATGCATGGATTAGAACTTGAAGCTCACACCCACTTTCGCAACTGGCATCCACTCATATTTACTTTTGTTTTCGATATTGCGTTCTTCTTTCGCAATTTCATCATTCAAGTTAGCACCGCTACCATTACTAGCTGTACCACCATTTACGTTTTGTAAAGATGCTGTTGGATTACCAGTATAGTAAGCACCAACCTCACCGAACACGCCAATGTTTTTATAGACTTGCGGTGCAATACCAACACCTACATATGGTGCGATATCATCTTTATAACTCATTTTACCTGCGATATGTACATCAGAAGTTGCGTTAAAGTCAGTATTGTTCACACTGAAGTTACGACCTTGACTTACACGACGATCAAGTTTGTAGTCATTATCTAAATAACCTACACCAGTAGCGACGTATAATGAGTTTGCAAACATATTTGCACTTGTACCCCAAGGACGAATCTCAGCATTTAAATATGCTGTTTTATTGTCCATATCTAGGTCATATTTAGAGCCATTAATTTTTAGATCATCTGACCAAGAAATATCGCCACCATTATAACCAAGGCTTAAGCTCACGTATGGGTTGACTTTATATGAAATTGCACCACCGTAACCTGTAGTACCTACCTCAGCACGAACTGAAACTGGATCTAAGTATGAAGGAAATGCATAAACAGATTCCTGCACCACTTGTTCATCTGCTGCAAATGCAGTGCCTGCAATCGCTGTTAATGCACCTGCTGCTAACATAACACGCAAAGCTTTCATTGAAGTCTCCTCAAAAATGCTCTTATTTAAAGTATAATTGTTACTGTGGACACAGGATAAAATAAATAACGCTATTTTTTTATACAGAAACTGATTACTTTTTGTTATTTTTTGATACAAATTCAAAGGAATTATGTATTTCTAAATTATAGATAAAAAACAATAGGCTCCATTTTTATTACAGATTTGTTGCTCAAATTTAAAACAATATATTGTAACTACTTTTTTCAAAGATTCTTGCCACAAATTAGTGTAAAATCTTCAAAATTTTTTTGGAAGAAGGAAGATCATGTCTCAGCTTTCTGCAATCATTGAGCAAGCATTTGAAGACCGTGCCAACTATAGTGCAGCGGACTGCCCAACTGAAATCCGTCAAGCTGTAGAAGAAGCATTGACAGGTTTAGATAACGGTACACTTCGTGTAGCTGAAAAAATCGATGGTGAGTGGGTTGTTCACCAATGGTTAAAAAAAGCCGTTTTACTTTCATTCAAACTCAATGACAATAAGCCTATCGAAGCTTGTGACCTTCGTTTCTATGACAAAGTAGATACTAAATATTCAGGCTGGACTGAAGAGCAATTCAAAGCTGCTGGCGTACGTGTCGTACCACCTGCAGTTGCTCGTCGTGGTAGCTTCCAAGCTAAAAATGTGGTGTTAATGCCATCTTATGTCAACATTGGTGCTTATGTAGATGAAGGCACTATGGTTGATACATGGGCAACTGTGGGTTCATGTGCACAAATCGGTAAAAATGTTCACTTATCTGGTGGCGTTGGTATCGGTGGTGTTTTAGAGCCTTTACAAGCAAACCCAACCATTATTGAAGATAACTGTTTCATCGGTGCACGTTCTGAAATCGTTGAAGGCGTGATTGTTGAAGAAGGTTCTGTGATTTCAATGGGCGTTTTCATTGGTCAATCAACCAAAATCTTTGATCGTGAAACTGGCGAAGTTCACTATGGCCGCGTACCAGCAGGTTCTGTGGTTGTTGCGGGTAGCCTTCCATCAAAATGCGGTACTTACAGCTTATATGCTGCAATCATCGTGAAAAAAGTGGATGCAAAAACACGTGCAAAAACCAGCTTGAACGATTTATTACGCGCTGACTAATTTGTAATATATACGGAACTTAATGGTTCCTCGGAGCTTCTGTCGCTCCTCGTCTCTACGATCAGTCATGGTCGTAGAGATTTTGTTTTTTATGTAGCATGCTGCTTGTGTGGCACCTGTTTGTGGTAACTGTTTATGGCTTCCTTACGTTCTTCTGCAATTCCCGTCTCTGATCCTGCGGCTGGTTTACGCATCACGGAGATCTTTTACTCTTTGCAAGGCGAAGCGAATACGTTTGGTCTACCGACTGTTTTTATTCGATTAACAGGTTGTCCGTTACGCTGTAGTTATTGCGATACCACCTACTCTTTTGAAGGCGGCGAACGTTTATCACTTGAACAGATTATCGAAACAGCAAGCCTGCATAAAACACCGTATATCTGTGTCACAGGCGGTGAACCGCTTGCACAGCCAAACTGTTTGATTCTGTTACAACGTCTGTGTGATCTTGGTTTTCAGGTTTCGCTCGAAACCAGTGGCGCTCTGGATGTTTCCAAGGTTGACCCGCGTGTTTCTAAAGTTCTGGATTTAAAAACACCAACTTCACAAGAAGATCACCGTAATTTATACAGTAATCTTGACCATCTCACCCCACATGACCAGATTAAATTTGTGATTTGTAATCGTGCGGATTATGAATGGTCAAAACAACAACTTGAACAATTCCAGTTGCAAGACAAAGTGAGTACGGTTTGGTTCTCACCTGCTTTTGCAGTTGAAAAAGGTGCAGTTGCCCTGCCAGCATTGGCACGTGACTTGGCCCAGTGGATTTTAGAAGACCATCTCCCTGTTCGCTTCCAGTTACAGTTACACAAACTGTTATGGAATGATGAATCTGGTCGTTAAAAGCTCATGAAAATCATGCTTTAAAACAGCAATGATTTTCCTCAAATTTATTTTAGGTTGAATAATGGAAAATAATATGCGTTCTCGTGCCATCGTATTATTGTCTGGCGGCTTAGACTCAACAACGTGTCTTGCTTGGGCACAGGCAAATTATGAATGTATCGCCTTAAGCTTTATGTACGGTCAACGTTCAACCACTGAACTTGATGCAGCCAAAGCGCTGGCTCAACGTGCAGGTGTAGAACACCGCATCATTAACATTGATTTAGGCAATTTAGGTGGGTCTGCGCTTACAGATCATAACATTGAAGTCCCAGAACAATTACAAGAAGGGATTCCTGTAACTTATGTTCCAGCACGTAACACAATTTTCTTGTCTTATGCCCTTGCTGCGGCCGAAGTTTTTGACGCTGCTGCCATCGTGATCGGGATCAATGCCGTTGATTATTCAGGATATCCTGATTGTCGCCCAGAATTTATTGACGCTTTTGCCAATCTTGCACATTTAGCAACCAAAGCAGGCGTTGAAGGAAAACCTCTTAAAATAGAAACACCTTTGTTACATTTATCCAAAGCGAATATTATACGCTTAGGCATCGAACATGGCGTAGACTACAGTCAAACGGTATCCTGCTATCAGGCAGATGCTCAAGGACGTGCATGTGGCAAATGCGACAGTTGTCGTTTACGTCAACAAGGTTTTATCGAAGCAGGTATTGCGGATCCTACGCGTTACGCTGAATAATCGATATTAGGGTAAAAAATTAGGTACATTATATGAAGTTTTCTAAATCAAATCTTATTCTATCTACAATGATGTCAGCTGCTGCACTTTTTGCAACAGCAACTCACGCAGCTGATAATCCATTACAAACTGCGTATAAAAGTACCAATGTAAAAGCAGCATTGGTCAACGTATGTAAAGACCAGACTGCTAAAGGCGGTAAATTAACAGCAGCTGAAGTTAGCAAGTTCTGTGGTTGCCAAATTGATGCTCAAGGTAAAGTAACTGAAGCGCAAAAATGGGAAATCCAGAGCGCAATCAATGCGAAGAAAAGCCCAAGCTCTTTAGGTTTTGTGCAACAGCAAAATAAAGACTTACAAGCTTGCTTAGGCGCTCCACTTGTGACCAAGTTAGAGAAACTAACTGAAGAAGCAATGAAAGCTGCTCAACAGCAGGCTCCTAAAAAATAAGCCTGAATTGTTGAAAACAAAGCCTGCATTTATGCAGGCTTTTTTATTGGGCTTTGTTAAAATCCCCGTTATCTAGAATCAGTTGAATAACACCATGCAAGATCAATGGAAAACCAATGCCGAGCAACGACAATCTATTGTCTCGTTCAGTGGTGGTAAAGACAGTTCCCTCGCCCTATATCATGCGATGCAAACAGGCACTGTGATTGGGCTAATTGTCATGCTGGAAGAACAAGGTCAGCGTTCTCGTTCCCATGCGATGCCACTGGATATTATCCGCGCACAAGCAGATGCGGTTGCTTTACCCGTGTATATGGCATCTTCAAGTTGGGCCGATTATGAAACAAAGTTCATTGCGCTACTCGATCAAGCCAAACAACACGGTGCAGAAGTATTGGTAACGGGTGATCTTGATATGCCTGAGCATGGTTGCTGGCATGATCGGGTCACCCAGCAAGTGGGATTAAAACTGGGAATGCCACTTTGGTTACGCCCTCACCGCGAAGTGGTCGAAGAATTTATCAATTTAGGATTCAAAAGTGTCATCGTGACAGTCAATCTGAAACTGGGTATGCAAGTTGAAGATCTAGGTAAGATTTTAACCTTGGACTATATTCAGGAATTGGAAGATCGTGGCGTTGACCCATGTGGTGAAGGTGGCGAATTTCACACCACTGTGATTGATGGGCCTATTTTTAACAAAGCTATTCCTGTACGTCACGGCGATATTGTTTATCATGAGGAATATGCTTTTTTACCGCTTGAGCTTGAACAAAACTAATTTTATCGAAGGATGAACAATGTCTGAGAATATTCAATTACCCAATCATGTTTTCCCAACCACTCAAGGTGAAATCAATCTTGCTGAAATCAGCAGTGAATGGTTAGTGCTCTACTTCTACCCTAAAGATTCAACCCCTGGTTGTACTACTCAGGCGGTAGGCTTTTCTTGCTTAAAAGATCAGTTTGATGCTTTAAACTGCCAGATTATTGGTGTATCACGTGATTCAGTTAAAGCACATCAGAACTTTACAGAAAAACAAGCACTCAGCATCGATTTAATCAGTGACAAAGAAGAAGTGCTGTGCAAACATTTCGACGTGATTAAAGAAAAAAATATGTATGGCAAACAAGTGATGGGCATTGAACGCTCAACCTTTATTTTCCATAACAAACAGTTAGTGAAAAGCTACCGTAAAGTAAAAGCGGCTGGACATGCAGAACAAGTGTTAGAAGACCTAAAAGCCTTACAAACAGCTTAAGATGATTCAGTGAAAAAAGCGGATTCCATATCCGCTTTTTTTATTCAGACAAATTGATGTCCACTTTGTGCTTAGCGTATGATAAGAAAATTAAAAATAATTAAAAGATACTGCAAATGAATCCTCTAAAACTACTTCCTAGCCTTAGCTGTCTCATGTTCTTATCAGCTTGTAGTACAAGCACCCCTGCCACATCACAACAGCAATCCTTCAACGTAGCGCAAATAGATAAATCAAGCGCCACAATACGCTGCCAAGATATACAAAATCCTGCCTATCAGCAGGTGATTCTGAATGCAATCAATCAAATTCGACAGCACCCACGGCAATGTGGTGGACAACATTTTCCAGCAGTTGCACCCTTAAAATGGAATGATGCTTTATCCCAAAGTGCTTTTGCTCATGCACAAGATATGGCACAACACAATATGCTCGGACACATCAGTAGCACAGGTCACGATTTTAGAAGCCGTTTAAAAACACAATTTAAAGGCCACGGTGGTGGAGAAAATGTGGCACGTGGACAAAATAACTTAAATGAGGTGATGGCAACATGGCTGGCAAGCCCCGTGCATTGTCGCAATTTGATGCATCCAAAATTTACAGACTACGCGCTAGCCTGTACAGTTGACCAATCAGCGAAACAAAAAAGTTATTGGACTCAACAATTTGGTGTTCGATAAAAAGGAATAAGCATGCAATCTGGCTCAATTACCCCCATTCTCCGTATTTTCGATGTCGAACTTGCCCAATCATTTTATCTGGACTATTTGGGCTTCCAACTCGACTGGCAACATACTTTTGGGGATAACTTCCCGCTTTATCTACAGATTTCCAAAGAGGATTGCATCATTCATTTAACTGAGCACTTCGGTGATGCCAGCCCGCACAGCGCCATTCGTATTTATTGGGAGAATCTCAGTTTGCTTCATGCAGAACTGGATGCAAAAGACTATAAATTTGCCAAGCCTCAAGTAGAGAAAACCGATTGGGAAACATTGGAACTGAGTATCACCGATCCATTTTCAAATCGAATTATTTTTTGGGAAGATGCTTAATCTTCCCTTTGTATCAAGACTCATTGATATTGGAACGGTCATTGTCCTTAAATTTTTGCTGTAATTTCTGATAGATCGGCGATTTTTGAAATTCGCTCAAGAACTGGATTGTCCCTTCAGGAAAAAACTCAGTTTGAATCTCACCACGATAATAGGCTTCACGCATTGGTGTTGCTGAAATGGAATCTTTCAAACTCTCCAGTTTCACCATCTGCCACTCAGGGAATAAACGTAAATAATAAGAAGATTCATCCTTAAAATGGCCGATTAAACCGACTTTTGCATTTGGCTGAATCACGCCATTGACCAAGTCTTTGACCTGTTTGACCCATTTTTCATCGTTATAGACATCGACCACATGAACAAAATGAATTCGCTTTTGATCTTGTTCAGAAAAGTTCGACAAGATCATTTGCTCTCGCTCAATCGCCAGAAAAGGATTTTTGATATTCCGTTCAGATTGAGCCGACCCCAAAGCCAAGATCACATTTTGACTTTTTTGTAATGCAATTTCAATGGTTTGCATATGTGCAAAATGAAATGGCTGGAAGCGTCCAATAAAAACAAGATAGTCAAATGTGTACATAGGCTTAATTTCACTTTTTTGTGAACTCATCAGTTGCGCCATTCTAATAAATATGCGACATAATGAGGACACTTAAAATCAATCTGGATTAAAGCAAGGATAGTACGATGACACTTAGCTGTATTCAACAACCTCATCAACATTTGCAAGCAAATTTAGAAGATGGCGTACTCACCTTAGCCATTAACCGTTCAGAAGCAAAAAATGCACTCTATGGCGAACTTTACCTTTGGATCGCAAAAGCTTTGGATGAAGCCGATGCAGATAAAGAGGTTCGCGTGGTAATTTTCCGCGGTGCAGAACAAGACTTTACGGCGGGTAATGACATGAAAGACTTTATGGGCTTTATTCAAAAGCCACATGAAGGCAAAGCTGGCGATCAACCTCCATTTGTATTATTAAAAGCAGCAGCTCGTTTTTCAAAACCCCTCATTATTGCTGTGAAAGGTGTTGCAATCGGAATTGGTGTCACGATTCTATTACATGCAGATATGGTATTTGCAGACAACACTGCCCTGTTCCAGATTCCATTTGTCAGCCTTGGCCTATCTCCAGAAGGTGCAGCAAGTCGTTTATTGGTGAAACAGGCAGGTTATCAAAAAGCAGCCGAGTTATTATTCACAGCGAAAAAATTTGATGCAGCGACTGCGGTACAAGCAAATCTAGTCAATGATGTGGTTGAAGATGTGTATGCGACAGCGCAAAAAACAGCGCAACATTTAGCAGCATTACCATTGGCTTCGATCAAACAGACTAAAGCACTCATGAAGCAAGATTTGGCTGAAATCATTACGTGTGTCGATGATGAAGCTGAAATTTTCATGCAACGTGTACGCTCACCAGAAATGATGGAAGCGGTACAAGCCTTTATGCAAAAGCGTAAGCCTGATTTTTCTCAGTTCAATTAATCACTGCGTTAATCATTTAAACAAACCACTTAGCCTAAAAGTTAAGTGGTTTTTATTTTGCGTATCCATATAGATATTTACGGATAGACCGTCTAAGCTCGATTCTGATTAAAACTAAATTTCAAAAATATGAAAGTCGTCATTGCTCCAGACTCTTTTAAAGACAGCTTATCTGCACATGATGTTGCAGAAGCGATTGCTTTAGGTTGGCAACAGGTTTTTCCTAATGCAGAAATCATCACTTGCCCAATGGCAGATGGCGGTGAAGGATCAATTGAAGCTGTGTTAGCAGCTTGTTCTGGTCAATGGCGTGAACAAACCGTACAAGGCCCACTTGGGCAACCTGTATTAGCAAAATGGGATTGGTTAGAGACGGAAAAGATTGCCATCATTGAAATGGCGCAAGCCAGTGGTATCCAATTGGTGCATCCCTCAGAACGTGATGCATGTATCAGCAGTACAGTTGGTACAGGTGAGCTGATCCTCGCTGCTTTGGATGCAGGTGCAAAGGAAATAGTACTGACTGTGGGTGGCAGCGCAACCAATGATGCTGGTACGGGGCTTTTATCTGCATTAGGCGCTAAGTTTTTAGATGCAGATCATCAAGTCTTGCCTGCTGGTGGTCTTGCCCTGCAAAATCTGGTACAGATCAATCTGGAGAATTTTGATCCACGCATTCAACAAACTAAATTTTTATTGGCTGCTGATGTGACCAATCCACTTTGCGGTCCTAATGGTGCATCTCATATTTTTGGTCCACAAAAAGGTGCTTCACCAAATCAGGTACTTGAACTGGATCAAGCATTGTCACATTTTGCTGATGTCACAACACAATTGCTTGGCATTGATCAACGCAATGAAGCTGGTGCAGGTGCTGCGGGCGGACTTGGTTTTGCTGCTAAAACATTCTTAAAAGCCGAGTTTCGATCGGGTGTGGAAGTGATTGCAGACCTGAACCAGCTTGCAGAAAAAATCCAAGGCGCGGATTGGGTGATTACAGGTGAAGGAAAGTTTGACGAACAGACTTTAAATGGCAAAACCCCGTTCGGGGTCGCTCAAATAGCACAAGCAGCCAATATCCCTGTGATTGTAATTGCAGGAACGCTTGGGCAAAACTATCAAGCTTTATATGAGCACGGTATTAGGGCTGCCTTTTCTTTAACTTCCGGCCCAACCAGTCTAGAAGAAGCCTGTCAAAATGCGGCAGAGCTGATTCGTGCACGGACAACCGATATCGCCCGATTAATTCAGACCAGTTTAATTAAACCTAGTCAAACTCAATGAATCTCTAAAACCTGAATAAACTCAAAGGCAGGCTCTTCATAAGGATGGCTTGCCTTTAAAGCTTTTGCTACTGCACTGGCCTTTTCTTCTGTGACAATGGTTTCTACTCGCCATTCTTCAAGCTGCTCGAGTTTATCCAATTGTCCTAAAAAAGGATCTGCACCTTTTACAGGCTTGAATTGCCCAATGCCTTTGACTTGCCAAGCACAATATTCGTAATTACCAATACCACCCGCACCTGCTTCAAAGATTGCTTGTTTGGTAGATTCCAAATGAGATTCTGGCACGTAATAAATCAGCTTTAGCATCGTAAAATGGCTCAAATCGAAATCAATGAGACTTCAATCATAGCGTGATAAAAGCTGAACAATCAAAGTGGAAGATTGATAATGAGATAACTCACGACGATAAATAGCAATTGAATGATTACAGTTAAGCCAAACCAAAACCAGCCTTTGTCTTTTGAATAACTTGTTCTTAAATAGTTTTCATTTTTCATCATGTTGCTCTCTCATATCTTATTTATTGTTAAAATATGAGAAGCAAGAATTGAGCCAATTATTTTTAATTAAGGCTATTGATTGTGTCATTAATTGAAAAAAATCAGGAAAATTTTATGATAAATAAATCCCCATGAAATAAAAATCTCATATATAGAGATTAATACATAGAACTCTATCTTATTCAAAAATAGAGTGCTGGCTTGAAATAAAAAAACTAAATGTTATATTTAAGCAAAATCATTTTTAATTTAATTATATGACTTCTAATACTTATACCTATGAACTTGCAAATTTCGTATGTAAATTTAACAATCAAAATCTAGTTGATATGCTTCACGAAATTATATTACCTGCTTTTACAATTGAGGACACATGGAAGGTTAAGCGAGGAGTTTTTTTCTTTCAATCGGTCAAGGTTATCCAATTACCTAATAATAAAGAAGAGACCTTTGCCATAGTAGGCCGATTTATCCGCGACACCAGATTAACAAGCACCCAAGTCTATGACTATGAAACTAAAGAACTAAAATCTCAAAAAAGTTCAATACAGACCTCACCATCAGCAATTTTTGTTCTTATTTTAAATAATCATCGCTTGATCTATTTGAAAGAAACACCTCATGCTCCAACCTTAGAGATGTTTAAAGATACTTGCCAAACATTCTTTCGACGTCAAACTAAGCAATATGCAGAGACTTTACCTCAAGAAGCTCGGAAAGATTTTATCAAGACATATGGTTTACCAGATGTCACTATTACACCTCTAAATACTCGAGAGAGTTTAGAGGAATTTCTCAATCAATATAAAAAGATTGAAAGTATTAGAATTACTTTAAAGAAAAGAAATGATGAACTACAATTTAAAAATGATTTAATTAAAAAAGCACAATTAAAAACTGATGCAATTAAAAGTTCGACTACTACAATTTCCTTCGCAAACAAAAAAGAGGGATTAGATTTCGATCAAACACTCGAACAGCTCGATGAAGCAACTGAGCAAGGCAATCAAGGAATTCTTATAGAAGGAGTGAATGAATCTGGAGATATGATCAAAGGAAACAACGAAAAATTTAAAGTTGTTAAAACAATTAGTGGTGTTAATCTAGAAAATATTCTTGAAACTGGAAAAAAATTATATGAATCTTTTTTAAAATTAAGTAGTCAAAAGAAAATTATTATTCCAGAGACAAAAGATTCTGTTAAAAATAAATTAGAAGTTCTTAAAACTATTGAGAAACACAACAATGGAAAGTAATAAAAATGTAAAAATGTGCGAAGAGTTATTAAAAGAAAATAATCTATTTGAAGTCTATATAGCTTCAAGAAAGATTCCTTTTTCTAAAACAAATAAATTTCTACTACTTATATTTAGTATTATATCTATATTTTCCACTCTAGGAATTGAGAACAAAGAATTTGTAGAGGCTATTCCAGCAATTGCCTCTACACTTTTAGGAGCTGTATTAACAGTTTTAGGATTTCTAATCGCAGGATATACAATTTTTTGCTCTGTGCTTAGCCACAACCTTTCAATGGAACTATACAACTCTGAAGACAAACCTTTTGGCTTTTCAAAACTCAAGTACTCTCACCTCTTATTTATGAGAGTCTTTTCCTATTATCTAATATATACCTTCCTCCTATTTATCATAGTTTTTTTCTGCAAATCTACATCCTTATCTGCACTCATCTCACTTATATCACAACATGATGACTGTATTTTCTTAATAACTAACTACATTTTATATAATTTTCTTTTTATAGGAATATCATTTCTCCTATTACAATTAGCATCATTCATATTCAATATTTATCATACTGTAATGACATCTATATGTTCAACAGAAATTAATAAATAAAAAGATCATAAATTTTTTTTATAAACATCAAATAAATCAACATTAATTTTAGTTAATTTAAAGACTTAAATCATCTACAGATTTAACTGCCTTTTCTCGTACAGTGTCATCGCAAACGCTAACCCACACAAAATCACAAATCCACTAGTCATTGGAATTAAAGTACCGTTATAAAGCTGCCCAATGATCGAAGCGAGTATTAAAGACAGTACGGAGGAGGATGCCCCAATAATCGCTGAAGCCATGCCAGCCACATGCCCCATCGGTTCCATTGCAATCGCATTGAGATTGCCAAACAGTGTTCCAAACAATAAAAACAGAATGCAGGCATACAACATAAACATCCAGAACGAAACAGCGACACCAGCAAGCTGAATGATGAGGAATAGCAATGAAATTAAACATAGGCCAAGAAAGCCATAAATACAGATGGGGCGCATCCCAAATTTCATAACAATTCTAGAATTAGTAAAAGATGCAATCCCCATCACACCTGCTAATAGCGCGAAGTAAGCACTAAATTCCTGCCCTGTTTTGCCAAATTGCTGCATAAAGATTTGTTGTGAAGTCCCAAGATATCCAATAAAACCGCCAAAACAAAAACCTGCACATAGCAAATAACTCATGGTGGTTTTATTGCTCACCACTTCTTTGAAGCCATCTTTAAATGCTTGTACACGCATCGGCAAACGATTTTCAGGCACTAAAGTTTCTTCTAGCCTTAAAGCGACCCAAGCTCCAACAGCTATGGCATAGACCATATACAACACAAAAATATCGCGCCAACCGAAGAAATGAATAATCAGTTGTCCCAAACTGGGTGCAATCGCAGGTGCGACCATAAATACCATCATGATCAAAGACATGATACGTGCCATTTGTGCACCACTATATTTATCCCGAACAATAGAAATCGAAGCCACATACGGCCCAGAAACGCCAATACCTTGAATAAAACGCCCGACCAAGAACCATTCAAAACTTTGGGTTGAATAACACAACAAGCTTCCTAAGAAATAGATGACAATGCCAGTAAATAAAATCCGTTTTCGTCCGATCGCATCGGACAATGGCCCTGCAATCAGTTGCCCGATGGTCATTCCTGAGAAAATACTAATGATGACCCACTGCGCCTGATTGCTATTTTGTAGGGTAAAAACTCGGCCAATTTCACCCAGTGCAGGTAAAACAGCATCAATCGAGAAAGAGACGATGGACATTAACAATGCCATCAGTAATGCAAATTCGTGGAAATGGATTTTTGATTTCATTGTACTTCCAATTACTGGTCATTTTTAGCTGCATGAGATAAGTTACTTAGCGCCCTACACATCATTTTTGCTTAATTCTAGCAATAAAACGATATCCAAAACTAAGGCTAAAATTTCACTCATTCTGGTATGATTTTCGACCTTTATCGTTCCGAGAAATAATTTATCTTGTAAACATTTAGCCTAGATGAATGACGCCTATAAGTTTTTTAAATATGCAGTTATAACTGTATTGAGTACAAAAAGGATTAAACAGATATAAAAATAGTTTAAGTCCAAAAAGTTATTTCGTTGTCTTTTATACACATAGACAGGGAATAAGATAAACCACTCCCATGCAGGACAAAAGGCATGTTTTTCCTTCAAAAATTTTCTATCTTGTATAAAAAGAATAATTTGTAAGACGACTACAGTCAGATAAAACAGATAAATTACCTTAAAGTCGAATCCAGACTTAGCCAATAGCAAGCTTCCAATAAAACTGATCAATGGTAGGAAAATTAATAACTTGAAACTTGGGCTATTGAGTTTCTCTAATTCTTTAAGCTGATTCATTTTTCTGAGTGTCCTGTTCTCTTTTTATTTTAATATCCTATGATTTTATTCATGCATTGAAATAAAGAAAATGCCACTCGAGAGTGGCATTTTCAAGCATTTATATTTTAATTAACCAATAAATTTACGTGCGTTACGGAACATACGCAACCAAGCACCATCTTCAGCCCAATCTTCTGGCTTCCAAGAATGCTGTAAGGCACGGAAGTTACGTTCAGGATGCGGCATCATCACAGTCGCGCGACCATCTTTAGAAGTTTGACCTGTAATCGCTTCAGGTGAACCATTCGGGTTCAACGGATAGTGCTGAGTTGGATTACCCAAGCTATCCACATAACGTAAGATCACTTGGTTTTCAGCATTTAACGCAGCAATTTGCTGTTCAGTTGCAACTAGACGACCTTCACCATGCGCAACAGCGATTGGTAAAATCGAACCTTGCATATCTTCAAGCAAGACAGAAACTGATTTTTCTACGCGAACGTTAACAGCACGTGCTTCAAATACTTCTGAGGTATTACGGTGGAAACGGCCCCAATGCTCTGCACCTGGAATCAGTGGTGCAAGTTGCGACATCATTTGACAGCCATTACATACGCCTAAGCTGAATGTGCTCTCACGATGGAAGAACTGTTCGAATTGATCACGCAATTTTGCATTGAACAAGACTGATTTCGCCCAGCCACCGCCAGCGCCCATCACGTCACCGTATGAGAAGCCACCACATGCCACTAAACCTTCGAAGTCGCTCAAGCTAATACGACCTGCAAGCAAGTCACTCATGTGTACGTCGATAGTATTGAAGCCAACTTTGTCAAATGCAGCAGCCATTTCAACATGACCGTTGACACCTTGCTCACGCAAGATTGCCATGTTTGGACGACGTGTATTGATAAACGGCGCTTCAACAGGCTCATTCAAATCATAAGTCGCTTGTGCAATCAAACCTTTATGATTTTTATCTGCAATCAATGCAAATTCTTGATCAGCCGTTTCAACATTGTCACGTAAACGCTGGATTTGGTGTGACACTTCTGCCCATGCTTGTTGTAATTCAGCACGTTCTAAAGTTAAACCATTGACAGCCAATTGATCAGTTGTATTAACACGGCCTACAACTGCGATTGCATCTTTTAGGCTTGATGCTGCAAGTTCAACTTGCAATTGCGCCCAATCAGCTGCTGTGATTTGGAGTACAGCGCCAATTTCTTCAGCAAATAAGCTTTCCGTTGTTTGATTTTCTAATGCAACACCTAAGCGTGAAGCAAACATCATTTCAGCAACAGTCGCCAATAAACCACCATCACCGATATCATGATAAGCCTTGATCACACCACGATTGTTCCAGTCTTGAATCAAGGCAAAGAATGCTTTGAAGTCATCAAAACTATCGACATCAGGTGTAACAGAACCAATCGCTTTATACACTTGGGCAAGGATCGAACCACCTAAACGGAACTGCCCTTTAGATAGATCAATACGAACCAATACCGAGTCTGCAAGGTTTTTCAATTCAGGCGTTAAGGTTTTACGAACATCTAGAACTGGTGCAAATGCAGTGATTACCCCTGTCATTGGCGAAGTCACTGCTTTCTCTTCACCATCATTCCATGTGGTACGCATTGAAAGTGAGTCTTTACCGACTGGAATTGCGATGCCTAATGCAGGACACATTTCCATACCAATCGCTTTCACACCTTCAAACAAGGCTTGGTCTTCACCTTTTTGACCTGCCGCGGCCATCCAGTTTGCTGAAAGTTTGATATCACTAATTTGTTCGATGTTGGCACAAGCAATGTTGGTAATCGCTTCCGCAACCGCTAAACGTGCAGATGCTGCTGGATTTAACAATGCAACAGGTGGACGTTCGCCCATTGCCATTGCTTCACCAGTAAAGCCTTGCAAACTTGTGGTCGTCACTGCTGCATCCGCAACAGGAACCTGCCAGCGACCGACCATCTGGTCACGTGCAACCATACCCGTAATCGAACGGTCACCAATGGTGATCAAGAATGATTTAGATGCCACTGTAGGATTTTTCAATACGCGGAAAATCGCATCTTTCAAATCAACTTTTGCTGCATCAAAGTCGTTGCCTGTACGCTCGATCGTTTCATATGAACGTTGCATACGTGGCGTACCACCCAACATCACTTGCATCGGGATATCGACCGCATTATTTTCAAACAATGGATCTTCAACAGTTAAATGACGCGCTTCAGTCGCTTCACCAAGTACTGCAAACGGGCAACGTTCACGTGCACAAATTTCTTCAAACTGTTCTAAAGATTCTGGGCGAATCGCAAGTACATAACGCTCTTGCGCTTCGTTTGACCAGATTTCCATCGGGCTCATACCCGGTTCTAACGATGGAATCTTACGAAGGTTAAGAACTGCACCTAATTCATGATCATTTACAAGTTCAGGCATGGCATTTGATAGACCACCCGCACCCACGTCGTGTACAGAAACGATTGGGTTAAAGTCTTCTAAGCGCCAGCAAGTATCAATCACTTCTTGGCAACGGCGTTCCATTTCTGGGTTTTCACGTTGTACAGAAGCAAAGTCAAGACTTTCACCCATGGTACCGCTGTCTACAGAAGACGCTGCGCCACCACCAAGACCGATTAACATTGCAGGGCCACCCAATACAATGAGCAAGTCACCCGGTTGAATCGCATCTTTCTCTACATGATCAGGACGAATGTTGCCGTAACCACCAGCGATCATGATTGGCTTGTGGAAGCCCTTCACTTCACCATTGACATTCTGTTCGAAGGTACGGAAGTAACCATTTAATGCAGGACGACCGAATTCGTTATTAAATGCCGCACCACCCAATGGACCTTCAATCATGATCTGTAATGGCGATGCCATACGTGAAGGTTTGCCGTAGTTTTCTTCCCAAGGTTGTTCAAAACCAGGAATATTCAAGTTCGAAACAGTAAAGCCTGTTAAACCCGCTTTTGGTTTACCACCACGACCTGTTGCACCTTCGTCACGGATTTCACCGCCTGAACCAGTTGCAGCGCCCGCAAATGGAGAAATTGCTGTTGGGTGGTTATGGGTTTCCACCTTCATCAGGATATGAGCAGCTTGGCTCTTATATTTATAAACGAAGTGACCATTTTCATCCGCTTTCGGATAAAAACGCATGGTGTCATAACCCACAATCACAGACGCATTATCTTTATATGCCGATAACACATCCGTTGGAGATTCTTTATAAGTATTCTTAATCATCTGGAACAATGACAATGGCTGTTTTTCGCCATCAATTGTCCATTCAGAACCAAAGATTTTATGACGACAATGTTCAGAGTTTGCCTGTGCAAACATCATCAATTCGATGTCATTTGGATTACGACCCAGCTTGGTAAATGCTTCGGTTAAGTAATCAATTTCCTGCTCAGATAAAGCAAAGCCAAACTCATTGTTGGCTTTAACTAACGCTTCTTTACCTTGACCCAAGATATCAATTGAGTTCAACGGCTTCGGCGCTGTTTCCGAGAATAATGCTTTTGCATCTTCGATTTGAGCAAAAACATTTTCAGTCATACGGTCGTGTAATGCCAGTTTTACTTCATTCGAAATCTCTGTTACACCTTTCAATGTAAACAAAAGACCGCGTTCTAAGCGGTGAATTGGCGTATTACAGTTTTTGAAAATATCGGTTGCTTTAGATGACCACGGTGAGATTGTTCCTACACGCGGGGTGACTAAAATCTGGATTTCATCACTTGCAGCTTGGCGAAGTTCGAAAGATTGACCATCGTTTAAAAGTTGTAATGCCGATTGATGTTGCTGCTCGTTGAGCGCTTGATCAAACAAATAAACCCACTGGCTGTCAAAAGATTGAACAGAACTCATTGACGTTAAGCGATTTAAGAGTTGAGCTTTCTTGAAAGAAGAATGTGCTGATGCACCGGCCACGATAAACATGTTGACTTTGGCTCCACGGGCGGGTCTAACGAACCTACCACAATGTGACTTATAAGAGAGCGCATATTCTACTGTGAAAGCCTCATTTCAGCTAGCCATATCCATCTTAAAAATCAGAGTTTTCTACTTCAAATGACTTAATTTATTGTAGCTTTATTGATTTTACTTTATTCGTAACAATTCATTTAACCTGATACCCAAATCACATTCCAAACTCACGCCTCGTCTTTTTAGATATCACCGTGTTGATAAAAAAGTTTAACACTATAGGCAATCGTCTGATTTCTCCCTAAATAAAGCTTATATGAAGTCATTCATTAATCATCTTGTTTGGATGCCTGATCCAAACAAGTGCATAGATTATTTACTAGACATAAAAATCTTATTTTTCCTTTAGATTTTGCGCTGAACAGATTTAAATGACCATGAAATACAAAACTATAAAGGACTGCTTACTTATCCAAGACAACTTATGTCGCCCTACTCTAGTGCTTTAATCTTTTTTTTGGCATGATGAAACTGAATTCATAGTGAATAATGATAAATGAAACAAATGCGTTGGTTAGAGTTGCTTTCCGCAATTCGTTTAGGTAGTAAAAAAAGCAGTACAGAATTGGCCCGTAGCCCATTCCATAAAGATTACGACAGAATTATATTTTCCCAAAGCTTCCGACAACTGAATAGAAAAACACAGGTTCATCCGCTTACCCAACATGACGGGATTCACACCCGCTTAACCCATTCACTGGAAGTGTCTTGTATTGGCCGCTCGCTGGGCATGCTGGCAGCAGAAAAAATCAAAGATGAGTTACCGATGTGGATTTCACCTGCCGATGTCGGTGCAATTATTCAGGCAGCCTGTCTGGCGCATGATATCGGCAACCCTCCTTTTGGTCATGCGGGCGAATACGCAATCCGTGAATGGTTTGATGATGCTTCACATCGCGACTTTCTAACCAAACTGACCCCAGAAGAAGAAGCTGATGTACGTCAGTTCGAAGGCAATGCCCAAGGACTCCGTCTTTTAAGTCGTATTGATTATCACCCTGATGATGGCGGTATGCGCCTGACCTGTGCCACGCTGGGTGCTTATTTAAAATATCCGTGGCTGTCTAAAACGATTGAAGAACAAGGTGATACCCCTTCTCATCAACGGGCAAAATTTGGCTGTTATCAATCTGAAAAAGAAATTTTAAAACAATTGGCTGAACAGCTCGGCCTGATTCAACTGGGTGAATATCATTATTGCCGTCATCCACTGACCTATTTATTAGAAGCAGCCGATGACATTTGCTATGCGCTAATTGATCTGGAAGATGGCATTATTCTCAATATGTTGAACTATGCTGAAGTTGAACCGATTTTCCTGAATTTGATTGCTGATTATGGCTATCCAGAGGAATTGCATTTACCGCATACCACTTGGCAGCAAAAAATTGCAGCATTACGCGGACGCGTCATGAAGCGTTTGGTCGATGAAGTCACCACTGCGTTTGCCAAGCACCATTTTGAAATTTTGACAGGTCAGCTCAAAGGTAGCCTATTACAATATTGCTCACCAGATATTGAGGCAGGCATTCAAACGGCGAAAAATCTGGCACGTGACCGAATTTTTGAACATCCTCAAAAATCAGGTTTAGAGATTATTGCCCATCAAAGTCTACAAACCATTCTGGATGCATTTATTCCTTTGACCATGCCACATAAGACATTAAGCTTTAAAGAACAGCGATTAATGTCAATTTTGCAACATTCAGGCGTAAATCTGCAAAACAACCATTATAATAATATTATGCAAGTCTTGGATATTATTAGTAAGTTCTCTGACCATCAGGCTTATAGTCTGGCGCAAGAGTTGCAAGGAAATAAAATAGGATTCTTTTAAAGGCTTAAATTAAGCCCAGTTAGTCTCTTAAATCACCAACTAAATTGTTTTAAAAAATAGTGAAATTTTACTCATGATCGGATGTTTAATTGGCGAAGTGTTTGCCCTGGAAGCCCCAACCGTATTACTGAACGTGAATGGCGTTGGCTATGAAATCGACACCCCACTTTCAACATTTTGCCAATTACAAAAAGGACAAAAAGTCACGTTATGGACACATTTAGTTGTCCGTGAAGATGCACAGCAATTGTATGGCTTTATTGATGCGCAGGAAAAAACCATTTTCCGCACGCTACTCAAAGTCAATGGTGTAGGCCCTAAAATGGCACTAGGCATTCTTTCAACCCTGAGTGTTGAATTGCTGATTCATACTATTGAACATGACGATGTAAATACCCTGATTAAAGTTCCAGGTGTAGGTAAAAAAACAGCTGAACGCTTAATGATTGAATTACGTGATCGCTTTAAAGCCTTGGCCCATCCTACAGGCAGCTCAAGCAATGCAGCGGCAACGCAAATCCAGTTCATGTCAAACTCACCTGTTGCCGAGGCCGAAGCCGCATTACAATCGCTCGGTTATAAACCGGCTGAAGCACAAAAAGCCGTTGCAGCCGTCAAAGCAGATTATACTGAGTCAGCCGACATTATCCGTGCTGCGCTTAAATCCATGATGAAGTAATAGATATATGCAAGATCGTCTTATTAGCGGAACAGAAAAACCTGAAGATCATTTTGATCGTGCCATTCGTCCCACTTCTTTGGCTGATTATATCGGTCAGCCTGTGGTACGTGAGCAAATGGAAATCTTCATTGGCGCGGCCCGTGGTCGTGGTGAGGCACTTGATCATACCCTGATCTTTGGCCCGCCAGGCTTGGGTAAAACCACTTTGGCGAATATTATCGCGCGCGAAATGGGTGGTAATTTAAAGTCGACTTCTGGCCCAGTGTTAGAACGTGCTGGCGATTTGGCTGCCATGCTGACCAATCTGGAAGAAGGTGATGTTCTGTTTATTGACGAAATTCATCGTCTTTCACCTGTGATTGAAGAAATCCTCTATCCTGCGATGGAAGACTATCAACTGGATATTATGATTGGTGAAGGTCCTGCTGCCCGCTCAATCAAGCTGGATCTACCTGCATTTACTTTAGTTGCGGCAACAACACGTGCAGGTTTGTTGACTTCGCCATTACGGGATCGTTTCGGGATCGTGCAACGATTAGAGTTCTATTCGGTTGAGGACTTGACGCATATTGTGACACGTTCTGCCAATTTGATGGATGTGCCGATTACGCACGAAGGTTCAACAGAAATCGCCCGTCGTGCACGCGGCACACCGCGTATTGCCAACCGTCTATTACGTCGTGTTCGTGACTATGCGCAAGTCAAAGGCACAGGTGAAGTGACTCAAGACATGGCACAACGCGCTTTGGATATGCTCAATGTTGATAAAGCAGGCTTAGATACGCTAGATCGACGTTATCTCAGTATGTTACTGGAACGTTTTGAAGGACGACCGACAGGTGTTGAAGCTTTAGCCGCAGCGATGGCAGAAGACAGCGGAACACTGGAAGATGTGATTGAGCCGTATTTGATTCAGCAAGGTTATGTGATGCGAACTGCTCGCGGTCGTATTGCAACCAATATGGCATATTTACAGTTTGGTATGACACCGCCTGAGTCAAACAACTAAGCAAAAGAAGAGAGTTTTCTCTTCTTTTTTTTAATTTGAACCTTCTCCCTAAAGCAAAATAATAATTCTATTATCAACAAATTAGCGACTCTATACCTTTTAAGTCTTTATTTATACCTTATTGATTTTTTAATATTTTCAAGAACTGCATTATAAGAAAAATACAACGTAAATCTGATAAACAATAATTTTTAGGATAAGGATATGTATAAGAAAGCCGCTTTATTACTTCCACTCGCCCTCATGAGTCAACTCAGTATGGCAGATTGGATAAAAGATGCCGCACAACAAAATGAAAATCAGGTTATTCAATTAAGACAACACATCCATGAGCACCCCGAACTTGGCAATATGGAATTTAAAACATCTGCGCTTGTTCAAAAAGAATTGAAATCTTATGGCATTCAAGTCAAAACAGGTTATGCAAAAACAGGAGTCATTGGCATCTTAAAAGGCGATAAACCCGGTCCAGTCATGGCGCTTAGAGCGGATATGGATGCTTTACCGATGCAGGAAAAAAGTGGCGTTCCCTTTGCCAGCAAACAAAAAGCAATCTATCAAGGTAAAGAAACTTATGTAATGCATGCTTGTGGACACGATGCTCACACTGCAATGCTCTTAGGCGCAGCAAAAATTCTGGCAGCCAACAAAGATAAAATATCAGGCACAGTCGTTTTTGTATTTCAACCCGCCGAAGAAGGTGGCGCAGATATCGATAATTTCACACATGGCGATCAAATCGGCTCAAGAAAAATGATCGCGGACGGAGCATTTAAAGACGATAAGCCAGAAGCTATTTTTGGTATGCATGTCATGTCTGGTATGAAAAGCGGACATCTCTACTATAAAGATGGTGCGATTTTAAACAGTGCAGATCATTTACGTATTCAAGTCAACGGCAAACAAGTTCATGGTTCCACCCCTTGGTTAGGTAGAGATCCGATTTATGCGTCAGCTCAAATGATTAACAATATACAAAGTCTTATTAGTCGAAGAACCGATCTGACTCAAGGCATGGGCGTCATCAGTATTGGTAATATTCAAGGTGGAACGGCAGGAAACATCATTCCTGATCAAGTTAATATGATTGGTACCATTCGCTCCAACAACGAACAGATACGAGACAACATCTTAAAAAGTTTACCAACTCTTGTTGAACATAATGCTCAGGCCAATGAGGTAACGGCCAAAGTTGAGATTGCGCCTTATGCTCCAGTAACAATGAATAACAAGGCACTCACTCAACTTATTCAGCCAACATTGACCAAAGCTGTCGGAGATTCGAAACTTCATCTGATGGACCATAATGCAAGTGCCAGTGAGGATTTTGCCTATTATGGAAAATTAATGCCGTCTTTCTTTGTTTTCTTAGGTGCGACACCTGAAAATCAGGACTTAAGTCAAGCCGCACCGAACCATAGCCCCTATTTTATCGTCGATGATAAAGCCTTAAAAACAGGAACAGAGCTGCATGTAAGATTCATCTTAGATTATCCAGAAATCGCGAAACAAGTTCAGGCCGCATGGAAACCGTCTTAACTTAACAACATACAAGTTATAGAGCGTCCCGTTTTAGACAATAAAGACCGCAATCGCAATTGAAAGGTTGTGCCATAGGACTTAGTATGCAATCTGCTAAACTGCCCCGTATTTAAAGCAGGTCTATGACGTTGAATAGAACTGGTGTTTTATTTAGCAGTCATATTTTTAAATATAAAGCCCTATAGTGAACTAGAACGGAATACTCTCATGGCGAATCATTTTGAATTTAAAATTCGTGTTTATATCGAAGATACAGATGCAGGTGGTATCGTCTACCATGCCAACCATATCCGTTTTATGGAGCGTGCACGCACTGAATGGTTACGCGCTGCAGGCGTTGATCACTACTGGCATCAACAAGATTACAACTTCGTTGTGCACCAGATTCAGGTCAAATATGTACGACCTATATTAATGGATGACTTAATTACCGTTACAGCACGTGTTATTTCGTGTAAAGCTGCATCATTTGTGTTGCAACAAAATATTTATCGTGGTGAAATCTTGCTGGCTTCAGGTGAGGTTGTGTTGGCGTGTTTAAACAAAGAGTTAATGCCACGTCGACTTCCTGATGAAATTCGTGGCCTGATTCAAAAAGAATTGGCACAGGACTAAAATAAACTTTCGGCACAGTAACTTATGGCAACTAATTTAGAATCTTCTCTACACATCTCCGACCTTATTTTGCAAGCAAGTCCTGTTGTACAACTGGTCATGCTGATTTTATTACTTGCTTCAATTTATAGCTGGTATCTAATCGCCAAATTGCATATGGGCTTCAAAAAAGCAGGACAAGATGATGAGCATTTTCAAAAGATGTTCTGGTCAGGTGCCGAATTAAATACCCTTTATAATAACGCTCAACTCAACTCTAAACGTCGTGGTTTAGAAGACATCTTCTATCAAGGGTTGGGTGAGTTTTTCAAATTACAAAAACGTAAAGCAGATACCAATCAAACCATCGAAGGAACTGAACGTATTCTTCGTGTCGGTTTAAGCCGTGATCAAGGCGGTTTAGAACAAGGCTTAGGTGCACTTGCCAGCATTGGTTCTGTTGCACCTTATATTGGTTTATTTGGTACTGTTTGGGGCATTATGAATGCCTTCATCGGTCTGGCTGCGGTGGATCAAGTTACTCTGGCAACAGTTGCACCGGGTATTGCCGAAGCGCTCATCGCTACAGCAATCGGTTTATTTGCTGCAATTCCAGCGGTACTTGCATTTAACCACTACACCGCCAAAGGCGAATCGATCTATTCAGACCGTGCCTTATTTGCAGAAGAAATGGTTGCTCTTTTACAGCGTCAAGCGATTGGAACGACACAGGAAGATGCATAATGGCGATTCAAAGATCTGGACGTTTTGAGCGAATTAAAAAACCACTGAAAAGCGATATGAACGTCGTTCCTTATATCGACGTCATGTTAGTACTACTGGTTATTTTCATGGTGACAGCACCCATGATCACCAGTGGTATCAAAGTAGATTTACCTCAAGCCAATAACCATCCTATTGAATCTAAAGATATGCCAGCGATGGTAACTTTAGGTAAGGATGGAAATATTTATCTTGAATATAAAGAACACCAAAATAGTGAGCCACTTTCTCTTACCCAGCTTGAGGCAGTTTTAAGTGAAGCTCAAACTCAAGCTGAACAAGAAAATAAGAAGTTGATGGTATTAGTCAATGGAGAAGAATCTCGTCCGTATGGCGAAGTTGTCGCTCTTATGTCTAGTTTACAAGAAGCTGGCCTAACCCAAGTCGGCTTACTCACGAAGTCTTTAAAATAAATTATGAAGAAATTTCAAGAGCCGCCTTTTAAGCAAAATGCGATTGCACTGGGTTTCACACTCGGTGTTCATGCAATCGCGATTGTTGGCTTACTGTTTTTAGGCTTGAGTAAACCACCAGAAGAGCCTAAAAAACTCACCACTATTTTGGTGAAGCCAGAAGATTTACCTCAATCGCTTCAGCAGCCTGAACAGCAAGTCACTGCTGATAAACAAGCACCAGAAGTGGTCAGTCCAAATGTAGATCCGACCTTACCTGAAAATATTCCTGTAGCCCCTCCACCACCAACTGCACAACAACTTGCAGCTGAAAAACAAAAGGTGGAACAAGCAAAATTAGCTGAACAAAAACGTAAAGCCGATGAAGCTGCTCGTGCCAAGCAGGTCGAGGAACAACGTAAACTTGCAGAAGCACAGGCACAAAAACAACGTGTCGATGCTGAAGCAAAACGTCAAGCTGATGCCAAGGCAAAAACTGAAGCTGAATCAAAACGCAGAGCTGAACAAAGTGCGAAAGCTGAAGCCGATGCCAAAGCACGCCAGAAAGCCGA